>NZ_QAJB01000385.1:569-8030 GCF_003061325.1 Microbacterium sp. HMWF026 | reverse complement strand
CGCCCCGGCGTGTCGACACCCCGGCCCGCAACTGTGCACGGGGCAAGACCCGGCCACCGCACCCGGCCCGGCCGGGGTGACTAACCGACGCCCCGCCGGCGAACCAGCCGTCCCTGCCGAGCACAACGGCGGGGATTCGTCGCGACACGCCGTGTTGGGCCGTCGCAGCCCCGGCATGTCGACACCCCGGCCCGCAGCCGTGCACGGGGCAAGACCCGGCCACCACACCCCGGCCCGCAACTGTGCACCCGGCAAGACCCGCCCACCGCACCCGGCCCGCGAACCCTCAGGCGTCGAGCGCGGCGATCAGGTCGGCCGGCGCCGCCTGGATGGGGTGCGGCCCGGCGATGTCGATGAAGACTGTGGTAATGGCATCCTGGTGCGCTCCGAGGAACGACCGCAACCACTGCGGGGACTGCAGCGCCACGTGCGGGGGCAGCGTCTCGGGCTTGTGCGCGGCGTCGCTGAACAGCAGCAGGGCGACCTGGCCGGTGTCGGGGGCGCGGTAGGTCCACACCTCGCCGACGCTCAGCGGGTTGTCGGCGTCGCCCGGAGTCATCAGCGGCACCACCGTCGGCCCGTGCCGCAGCGCGAAGGCGATCGCGGCCATGTCCTGGGTCTGCAGGGCGTCGGTCAGCGCGGTGTTCTTGAAGTCCATGTCGTGCTTCTTCCCCTTGCGCTTCTTGCTCCCGGCCATCCTCCGAGCCTAAACCGGCGGAGCGATCAGGCCAGGAATCCGCGCAGCAGCGCCTCGGATCCGGCGAGGTGGTCGCGCATGGCCGCGTGAGCGGCATCCGGTCTGCCCGCCAGGATCGCCGACACGATCGCGGCGTGCTGCGACGTGGAGTGGTCGATGTTGCGCGGCAGCAGCGGAAAGGTGTCGAGCCAGGCGTTCACGCGCGCGCGGTTGTCGGCCACGAGGGGAACGAGCGAGGGGATGCCGGCGAGCTCCGCGATCGTCAGGTGCAGCAACGTGTCGAGGCGACGGTAATCCTCTCCCCCGGCGTGCGCGGCGGCCTCGTGCCGCGCCCACAGCACGTCGCGCTCGTCGGCCGACAGCGAGCGGGCGGCGGCGGCCCACGCGGCGCCGGGTTCGAGCACGCTCCGCAACGAGATGACGTCCGAGAGGTCCGCGGGAGAGACCACCGCCGGCTCCGACGGACGCGGCACGGGGTCGACGACGAAGGTGCCGCCGTACCGTCCGCGCCGCGTCTCGAGCCACCCGGCGTCGGCGAGCTCGCGGATCGCCTCGCGGACGGTGTCGCGGCTGACGCCGTACAGCGCCGCGAGTTCGCGTTCGGCGGGCAGCGATTCGCCCGGGGCGACGAGCCCCAGACGCACGGTCTGCACGATGCGGGCCGTGGTGTCCTCGAGCGCGTTGCCGCTGCGCACGGGCCGGTAGACGGCTCGCCGCAGGTCGTCCAGGGGCGCCTCGCTCACCGCCTCAGCCTGTCATGTCGGGGATCAGAGCGGCGTCACGTAGGCGTTGGTGATACCGCCGTCGACGACGAACGCGGTCGCGGTGATGAATGAGGCGTCGTCGGATGCCAGGAACGCCACCGCCGCGGCCATCTCGTCGGGTTCGGCGAACCGGCCCATGGGCACGTGCACGAGGCGGCGCTGCGCGCGCTCGGGATCCTTCGCGAACAGCTCCTGCAGCAGCGGCGTGTTCACCGGCCCGGGGCAGAGCGCGTTGACCCGGATGCCCTGTCGGGCGAACTGCACGCCGAGCTCGCGGGTCATCGCCAGCACGCCACCCTTGGACGCGGTGTACGAGATCTGCGACGTGGCCGAGCCGAGCAGCGCGACGAACGAGGCGGTGTTGATGATCGAGCCGCGACCGGCGGGCACCATGTGCCGGAGTGCTGCGCGCGAGCACAGGTAGACGCTCTTGAGGTTGACGTCCTGCACGCGGTCCCAGGCGGGCAGCTCGGTCGTCTCGATGGAGTCGTCGTCCGCGGGCGAGATGCCGGCGTTGTTGAAGGCGATGTCGACGCTGCCGAGGTCGGCGGCGACGCCCTCGAAGAGGGCGTTCACCGAGTCCTCGTCGGCGACGTTCACCTGCCGGAACACCCCGCCCACCGCCTCGGCGGCGGCGGTTCCGGTGGTCTCGTCGAGGTCGGCGATGACGACGCGGGCGCCCTCGGCGGCGAAGCGCCGGGCGGTGGCCAGGCCGATGCCGCTGGCGCCGCCGGTGACGATGGCGACGCGGTCGCGCAGACGCTGGGTGAGGTCGATGGTCATGGTGCGGGTGTTCCTTTCGCGCGGGACCTCGTCCCGCTCAGGGCTGGTGGGGCCTCCAGACCGGCCGAGTCTGGGACGAGGACGGTCATCAGTGGGACGGGGGGGGTCATTCGGTGGCGTAGAAGACGTTCTTCGTCTCGGTGAAGTGCTCGGCGGCATCCGGTCCGAGCTCGCGACCGAGTCCCGAGGCCTTCATGCCGCCGAACGGGGTCGAGTACCGCACCGACGAGTGCGAGTTCACCGACAGGACGCCGCTGCGCACCCCGCGGGAGACCCGGATGCCACGGCCCAGGTTCTCGGTCCAGATCGACCCCGCCAGACCGTAAGCGGTGTCGTTCGCGAGGCGGATGGCATCCGCTTCGTCCTCGAAGGGCAGCACGGCCAGGACCGGCCCGAAGACCTCGTCGCGGGCGATGCGGTCTCCGGGCTGGGCGAGCACCACGGCGGGGGCGAACCAGAAGCCGTCCCCCTCGGGCGCCGAGCCGCGGAAGGCCACGTCGGCCCCGTCCAGGAAGCCCTGGACGGTGGAGCGATGGGATGCCGAGATCAGCGGTCCCATCTGGGTCGACTCGTCGTGGGGGTCGCCGACCCTCCACGCGGCGACGGCGGGTTCGAGCAACTCGAGGAACCGGTCGTACACGCGGCGCTCGACGAGCAGGCGGCTGCGCGCGCAGCAGTCCTGGCCGGCGTTGTCGAAGACCGATCCGGGGACGCCCGCCGCCGCCTTCTCGAGGTCGGCGTCGGCGAAGACGATGTTGGCGCTCTTGCCGCCGAGCTCGAGCGTGACGGGTTTCAGCAGCTGCGCGCATCCGGCGGCGACCTCGGTACCGACCTCGGTGGAGCCGGTGAAGACGACCTTGTGCACGTCGGGGTGCGTGACGAAGCGCTGGCCGACGACCGAGCCCGATCCCACGATGACGCGGAAGAGCCCCTCGGGCAGGCCCGCTTCGAGCGCGAGCTCGCCCAGGCGGACGGCGGTGAGCGGGGTCAGCTCGGCCGGCTTCAGCACGACGGCGTTGCCCGCGGCGAGCGCGGGGGCGAAGCCCCACGCGGCGATGGTCATCGGGAAGTTCCACGGCACGATGATCCCGACGACGCCGTAGGGCTCGTGGTAGGTGACGTCGAGGCCCCCGGCGACCGGGATCTGCGAGCCGATCAGGCGTTCCGGCGAGCCGGCGTAGTAGTTCAGCACCTGGGCGACATGCTGGGCCTCCCACCGGGCCGAACCGATGGGGTGCCCCGAGTTCTTCACCTCGAGCGCGGCGAGCTCGTCGACGTGCGCCTCGACGACGCGCGCGAACGCACGCAGCGCGTCGGCGCGGGCGACGGGGGCGAGCGCCGCCCAGGTGCGCTGCGCGCGCACGGCGTCGGCGACCGCGGCGTCCACCTCGGCGACGTCGGCGCGCTCGAGGGTGGTGATGGGTGCCCCCGTGGCGGGGTTCGTGACGGTGAAGGTGCTCATGCGGGGACTCCCTGGGGCTCGGAGGAGGTGCGGGCGGCCCGGTACCGCGCGGCCGCGGCGACGAGGCCGAGGAACAGCCGTCGGTCTTCGGCGTTCTCTTCGGGATGCCACTGCACGGCGACGAGGTAGTCCTCTCCCGGCAGCTCGACGGCCTGCACGAGCCCGTCGTCCGTGCGCGCGGTGACCCGGAGCCCCTCGGCGACGCGGTCGACGCCCTGGTGGTGGTAGCTGTGGACGCCGAGCTCCCCGGCGCCGACGAGACCCGCGAGCCGGGTGTCGGCATCCACCTCG
Source organism: Microbacterium sp. HMWF026 (assembly GCF_003061325.1). Taxonomy (NCBI): domain Bacteria; kingdom Bacillati; phylum Actinomycetota; class Actinomycetes; order Micrococcales; family Microbacteriaceae; genus Microbacterium; species Microbacterium sp. HMWF026. Next base: position 4,033 of record NZ_QAJB01000385.1, on the reverse strand, counting down.
ACGGTGTTGTCGGCGAACACGCCCCCGCCGATGCGGTACCGCTCGGTACCGAGCACCTCGGGCAGGTGCTGGTGGAGCGTCCCGCCCAGGGCGACGTTGATCAGCTGCAGCCCGCGGCAGATGCCGAAGACCGGGATGCCGCGCTCCCGCGCTCCCGCGAGCAGGGCGAGCTCCCATTCGTCGCGGTCGGCGCGCGCGGGGTCGGTGGTGGGGTGGCGCTCGGCGCCGTACAGCTCGGGCTGCACGTCGAGCCCGCCGGTGAGGATCAGCCCGTCGAGCCCGTCGAGCACTGCCGCGGCGGCCTGCGTGGCGCGCGGCTGCGGCGGCAGCAGCACGGCCGTGGCGCCCGAGGCGGTCACCGCGTCGAAGTACTGCTGCGGCAGGAACGAGGCGCGCACGTCCCAGACCCCCTGCTTCGCGCGTTCGAGGTAGGTCGTCAGCCCCACGACGGGGGTCCTGCTCGGATCAGAGGCGCTCGAAACCACGCACCCGCTCCCAATCGGTCACGGCGGCGTCGTAGGCCTCGACCTCGATGCGCGCCTGGTTGAGGTAGTGCTCGACGACGTCGTCGCCGAAGGCGGCGCGGGCGATGGACGACTCCGAGAAGAGCCGCGCCGCCTCGCGCAGGGTCGTGGGAAGGGTGTCGACGCCGGCGGCGTAGGCGTTGCCGGTGAGCGGGGCGGGCAGGGCGAGTTCGTTCTCGACGCCGTGCAGTCCGCCCGCGATGATCGCCGAGACCGCGAGGTAGGGGTTCACGTCTCCGCCGGGGACGCGGTTCTCGACCCGCAGCGACGAGCCGTGGCCGACGACGCGCAGCGCGCACGTGCGGTTGTCGACGCCCCACGCGACGCCGGTGGGCGCGAACGACCCCTTCGCGTATCGCTTGTACGAGTTGATCGTGGGCGCGTACAGCAGCGTGAACTCGCGCAGGGTGGCCAGGATGCCGGCGATCCAGTGCTCCATGAGCGGGCTGAAGCCGTGCTCGCCGTCTCCGGCCATGAGCGCGGCGCCGTCGTCTCCGCGCACCGAGAGGTGGATGTGGCAGCTGTTGCCCTCGCGCTCGTTGAACTTGGCCATGAACGTCAGCGACTTGCCGTGGCGATCGGCGATCTCTTTCGCGCCGTTCTTGTAAAGCGTGTGGTTGTCGGCGGTTTCGAGCGCCTCGGCGTAGCGGAACGCGATCTCCTGCTGGCCGAAGTTGCACTCGCCCTTCACGCCCTCGCAGTACATGCCGGCGCCGTCCATCCCGACCCGGATGTCGCGCAGCAACGGCTCGAGCCGCGTGGTGGCGAGCAGGTTGTAGTCGACGTTGTAGTCGGTGGACGGCGTCAGCCCGGTGTAGCCCTTGGCCCAGGCGTCGCGGAACGAGTCGTCGAAGACGATGAACTCGAGCTCGGTTCCGGCGTAGGCGGTGAGTCCCCGCTCGGCCAGCCGGGCTCTCTGGGCGTTCAGGATGCCGCGCGGCGACTGCACCACGGCGGCGCGGTCCTCCCACGCGAGGTCGGCCATGACCAGGGCGGTGCCGGGCTGCCAGGGGATGCGGCGCAGCGTGTCGAGGTCGGGCACGAGCAGCATGTCGCCGTAGCCCTTCTCCCAGCTCGACATCGCATAGCCGTCGACGGTGTTGAGGTCGACGTCCACCGACAGCAGGTAGTTGCAGGCCTCGGCGCCGTGACTCTGCACCTCGTCGCGCCAGAATCGCGCGGCGACGCGCTTGCCGACGAGCCGTCCCTGCGCGTCGGGGAAGGCGACGACGACCGTGTCGATGTCTCCCGCGTCGATCGCGGCGTTCAGCTCTGCGGTGGTGAGATTGCCCGCCATGGTGTCCCTCTCGCCTTCTCGTCGCCTCCGCGACGGAGGACGTAACGAGGAACTTACACGCCAAAGGTAGACAGGTCGACCAATAGAGGGCCATGATCTTGCGCAAAGGCGAGCCCGAAGCCTGCCCGCATCCTCCCGGAGGTCACATGTCCACCTCGAGCAGTTCCCGCAAAAAGGTCGCTGGAGCCACCTATACCGCCACCGACGCCGCCTACTTCGAGAAACGCACCCTGAAACGGTCGGCCGGCGTCTGGGGCCTGTGGGGCCTGGCCGTCGCCGCCGTCATCTCGGGCGACTTCTCGGGCTGGAACTTCGGCATCGGCTTCGCGGGCTTCGGCGGCATGCTCATCGCCTTCGTCATCCTCGTCGTCATGTACTACGGCCTCACCTTCTCGATCGGCGAGATGGCCGCGGCGATGCCGCACACCGGCGGCGCCTACTCGTTCGCCCGGTCGGCGATGGGGCCGTGGGGCGGTCTGGCGACGGGTCTCGCCGAGACGATCGAATACGTCGCGACCACCGCCGTCGTCGTCTACTTCTCGGGGCAGTACGCCGACTCGGCTCTCGAACTGCTCACGGGCGTCAGCCTCCCGGCGTTCGTCTGGTGGATCATCCTCTACGCCCTGTTCATCGCCCTCAACGCCGCGGGCGCGAACATCTCGTTCGGCTTCGCGATCGTGGTCTCGATCATCTCGATCGGCATCATCGTCGTCTTCGGCGCGATGTCGCTCATGACGGGTGCCTTCGACTGGGGTTCGCTCTGGAACATCGCGCCCACCGACGGCAACACCGAATTCCTGCCCTTCGGCGTCGGATCGATCCTGCTCGCCCTGCCCTTCGCGATGTGGTTCTTCCTCGGCATCGAAGAGCTCCCGCTCGCGGCGGAGGAATCGCACGACCCCGCCCGCGACATCCCCCGCGCCGGCCTCTGGGCCCGCGGCACGCTCATCGTCACCGGTCTCATCGTGCTGTTCCTCAACACCGGCGTTCTCGGGGCCGAAGAGACCGGCGGCTCGCTCGAGCCCCTGCTCGACGGCTTCCGCGCGATGGTCGGCGATCAGGCGGCGGCCCTGCTGTCGCTCCTCGCGCTCGTGGGGCTGCTGGCATCCCTCATGGGCATCATGTTCGCCTACGGCCGCAACATGTACTCCCTGTCGCGGGCCGGGTACTACCCGCGCTGGCTGTCGCTCACCGGCGCCCGCAAGACCCCCTGGGTCGCGCTCGTGTTCGGCGCCGTCCTGGGCTTCCTCGCCCTGGTGATCGTGCAGGCCGCCGGCGGCGACGCCAGCCCCGCCGGGGCGATCGTGCTGAACATCGCGGTGTGGGGAGCGGTGCTGGCGTACTTCCTGCAGATGGTGGCGTTCATCGTCCTGCGGCGGAAGTTCCCGAACGCGGTGCGTCCGTACAAGAGCCCGTGGGGCCTGTTCGGGGCGTACTCGGCGGCCATCATCGCCGCGGTCGTGTTCTTCGGCCTGCTGCTCAACCCGGCCTACCTGCTCGCCATCGTCGCGATCATCGTCGTGTACGCGGTGATCTTCATCGGCTTCGCCGTCTACGGCCGCCACCGCCTCGTGCTCTCGCCCGAAGAGGAGTACGCCCTCTCGGGTGGACTGCACGGCGACCCGCAGAAAGAGGGCTACGAC
>NZ_QAJB01000385.1:0-535 GCF_003061325.1 Microbacterium sp. HMWF026 | reverse complement strand
CCGCCCCTCCGTTCCGTTCCCCGAGCGCGGGGTCAGCGCAGGACGAACGACGCGGTGCCCGCGGACGGGATGCCGCCGATCGACACGCTCAGGTGGTAGGTCGCACCGCCGCCGGGGGCGTAGGGACGCTCGCTCCCGCACGAGCCGACCGAGGACCGCGTGCGGTCCCACGTCAGCGGCGCGGAGCTCGAGACCGTCTGACCGGGCTCGAGGGTGACCTCGAGGTCGCTCGGCTCGGTCTGGCAGTCGGTCGAGCGCCACCACACGTCGGAACCACTGGTGACGGTGAAGGACTGGGCACTCGTGCCGACGTTCATCGTGCAGGCGGTCGCCGACGAGTTGGTGAGGCGGATCGACAGCTGGGGGTTCTCGCCCTGCGCGTACTCGGCCTTGTCCGACAGGGCGTTCACCGTGATTTCGCTCGGGCCGCACTCCACAGGTCCCGCGGGGCCCGAGGGCGTTGCCGTGGGTGACGGCGACGAGGACGCGGGCGAGGTCGGGGCGGGGGCGACGGGGGAGGCGCTCGCGACGGGCG
>NZ_QAJB01000384.1:0-6645 GCF_003061325.1 Microbacterium sp. HMWF026 | reverse complement strand
GCCCTGCCCCTTGCGCGCCAGATCGACGCGGCGGAAGCCGTCGTGGGCGACGGGTCGACGCCCGTCGCCGTGCGCCCCGCCCCCGAGGCCGGGGCGACGACGCGCGTGATGTTCGCCGACGAGACGCTGCCCGAGAGCACGACGCGGGCCATCTTCGTCGACCCCGCCACCGCCGAGATCCGCGGTGATCTGCCCGCCTACGGCACGAGCGGCGCGCTGCCGCTGCGGCACTGGATCAGTGACCTGCACCGGTCGTTGCACCTGGGCGACGTGGGGCGCTGGTACAGCGAGCTCGCGGCATCCTGGCTCGGGATCGTCGCCCTCGCGGGTCTCGGACTCTGGATCGGACGCTTCGTGCGCTCGCGCCGGGGACGCCGCGACCTGCTGCGCCCCAACCCGCGTCACACCGGCTACCGGCGACTGTCGGGATGGCACGCCTCGGTGGGGATCTGGGTCGTGCTGGGCGCGGTGTTCCTCTCGGCGACGGGCATCACGTGGTCGACCTTCGCGGGGGCGCACGTGAGCGACCTCCGCGCCGCGGTCGGCGAGGGCACTCCCGCACTGACGACCTCGCTCGACGGCGGGGCGGCGGCGGGCGAGCACGCCGGTCATGCCGGGCACGGGGGTTCCGCTCCCTCCGCCGGGCAGACCGACCCGGCGACCTTCGACGCCGTCCTCGCCCTCGCCCGGCAGGTGAACGTCGACAGCGGAGACGTCGAGATCAAACCCCCGGCCGCCGCCGGCAAGGCGTGGGTGGTGCAGGAGATCCACCGCAGCTTCCCGACCGAGGTGGATGCCGTCGCGATCGACGGATCGCGCATGCAGGTGACCGATCGGATCGACTTCGCCGACTTCCCGCTGCTGGCCAAGCTCTCGCGCTGGGGAGTCGATCTGCACATGGGCACGATGTTCGGTCTGGCGAACCAGCTCGTGCTTCTCGCCCTGGCGCTGGGTATCGCCGCCCTCGTCGCCCTGGGCTACGCGATGTGGTGGAAGCGCCGGCCGACGCGCGGTCTCGCCGCTGCCCCCGCCCGTGCGCTCGGCGGGGCGCCCTGGTGGGGGATCGCGGCGGTTCTCGCCGTCGCGATCGCGATCGGGCTGTTCCTGCCCCTGGTGGGTTACACGCTCGCCGCGTTCGTGGTGATCGACGTGCTGCTCGGCTGGCGCGCGCGGCGCGCCGTCGCGAGGCCCTGAGAACCGAGGCGGCAGTGCGCGGACACGGCCATTCGGTCGACGTCCGCGGAATGCCGCCTCTTCGGTCGCGCAGGCGACGGCGCGCACCTCCGCCGTGAGAGGGAGGTGCGCGCCGTCGCGCGCTCGTAGCGTGGGAGGTCCCCACCGGAAGGACTCCCGTGACTCTCGCCCGTCGCCTCACCGCCCTCGTCTCGCTCGTCACCGTCGCCGCCCTCACCGCCTGCGCGAGCGCGAAGCCCGCTCCGAGCGGCAGTCCCGCGGCATCCGTCGACATCCCGGCCACCCCGGTGGGAGAGCGCATGACGTGGATCATCGACGTGTTCGAGGCCGAGGACGACACCACCCCCGGTGCGTGGACCCGCGTGCTGGACGAGAACTTCCAGAAGCAGGTGCCGGCCGAGCAGGTGTCCGAGATGGTGAACCGGCAGATCCGACCGGCCGCGCCCTTCACCGTGACCGCATACACCGGGACCGAGACGCAGGCCCGCGCGACGCTCGCCGGCGCCCTCGGCGACCCGTTCGACCTCACGCTCGCGATCGACTCCGCGGGGCGTATCACCACCATGCTGCTGGGACCCGTCGCCCCCGTGTGGGAGCCCTCGACCTCGCTCGACGAGGTGCAGCAGCGGCTGCGCGCGCTGCCGGGCCAGGTGAGCGCGCTCGTCCTGCGCGCAGACGAGACGGTGGTCTCGATCGACGCCGAACGCGCCGCGCCCCTGGCATCGGTGTTCAAGCTGTACGTGCTCCTGGCGGTGGCGGATGCCGTGGCATCCGGCGATCTGTCCTGGGACGACACGCTCGTCCTCGTCGACGCCGACCGCAGCCTGCCCTCGGGCGAGCTGCAGGACGCTCCCACCGGCACCGAGGTGTCGGTGCGCGAGGCGGCCTCGGCGATGATCCGCATCAGCGACAACACCGCCACCGACCTGCTGATCGGCCGGCTCGGACGCGAGCGCGTCGAGGCGGCGGTGGCACGCAGCGGTCACGCCGATCCCGCCGCGCTGCGGCCGTTCGTGTCGACCAAGGAGCTGTTCACGCTCGGCTGGGGCGACCCCGCCGTCCGCGCCGAGTGGGCCGCGGCCGACGAGGCGGGACGGCGTGCGCTCCTGGACCGCATCGACGCCGCTCCGCTCGCCGTCGAGGGCGAGAGGGTCGTCGCTCCCGCGTGGCAGGACGGATTCGATTGGTTCGCCTCGGCGCGGGACGTGGCCGCCGTGCATCGAGCGCTGCAGCAGACGCAGGATGCCGAGGTGCTCGGCATCCTGAGCGAGAACCCCGGGCAGGGGCTCGACGTCGGGACGTGGCCCTACGTCGCGTTCAAGGGCGGGTCGAGTCGGGGAGTGCTGACCGGCAGCTGCCTGGTGCGCGACGACGCGGGGGAGGCGACGGGGGTGCTCATGATGGCGGACACGGATGCCACGGCGGTGTCGGGGGCGATGTCGGACTTCTTCCATCTCGCCGAGGATGCACTGCGCCTGGCGCACTGACGGGGCTTTCCCACGGGTGCGGCCGCCGGCGGAGCGCGCGCCCGTCGAAGGACTCGGGCGGGAGGCGCCGTCGACGGAACCTCCCGCTCGAGTCGATCAGGCCTGGTCGGGGTCGGGCAGACGCTGGGCGATCTTGCTCGATGCCGCGGAGTCGCGACCGACGCCGGGCTGGAACGCCGCGATCGGGTCGTCGGCGTCGACGTGCGGCTCGGCGCCGTCGGCGTCGGGCTCGGGCGAGGCGGGGGTCTTCTCGTTCGGGTCCGGCTCGTCGGCCTGCTCGTCCGCGTCGGTGTCCTCGGTGTGACGCGAGGTGGAGCCGACCTCGCCCGTGCCCCGCTCGGTGAGTCCGTCGGCGGCGCGGGTGCCGACCCCGGGCAGGTCGTTCTGGCTCGAGACGCCCTGGATGCGGGCCTCGTCGTCGGGGTCGATGCGCGCCGTGCCCACGGCTCCGGAGTCGGCTCCGGCCGCACCCGCGGGCACGTCGGCGGCGAGGCCTTCGGATTCGGGGATGAGGTTCTCTTCGTCGGCTCCGGGCAGACGGTCGGCGGGGATGTCCATGGTGATCCTTCCGTGGGTGTGCCGCCACGCTAGGTCGTCGCCCGGCGGGCGGGGGCGGGGTTGCGCGACGCCGGGTCGCGGCATCCGGCCCGAGAAGACCCCGATGTCGGAGGGGCTGGATAGGCTCGACGAAGCTTCGAAAGGAATTGCAATGCAGCAGCGTCCCCTCTCCCGCACCGGCCGCGAGGTCTCGGCGATCGGTCTCGGCACCTGGCAGCTCGGCGCCGACTGGGGTGATGTCAGCGAGGACGACGCGCGGGCAGTCCTCGCCGCGTCGGCCGACGCCGGCGTCACCCTCTTCGACACCGCCGACGTCTACGGCGACGGGCGGTCCGAGCAGATCATCGGGTCGTTCCTCAAGAGCCGTTCCGGGGCCGACATCACCGTCGCGACCAAGATGGGTCGGCGCGAAGACCAGGTGCCCGAGAACTATGTGATGGAGAACTTCCGCGGCTGGCTCGACCGGTCGCGGCGCCTGCTCGACACCGAGACCCTCGACCTGGTGCAACTGCACTGCCCGCCGTCGGCCGTCATCGACGACGACGCGACCTGGGACGCCCTCGATCAGCTGGTGTCCGAGGGCGTGATCGCCGCGTACGGCGCCTCGGTCGAGACGATGGATCAGGCGCTGTCGGCCCTGCAACGGCCGAACCTGACCAACCTGCAGATCATCTTCAACCCCTTCCGCCTCAAGCCCCTCGACGAGGTGCTGCCCCTCGCCGCGCAGAAGAACGTCGCCGTGTTCGCGCGCGTGCCGCTGGCGAGCGGACTGCTGTCGGGCAAGTACTCCCGCTCGACGACGTTCGCCGAGAACGACCACCGCTCGTACAACCGCAACGGCGAGGCGTTCGACAAGGGCGAGACCTTCTCGGGCGTGCCCTTCGACGAGGGCGTCGCCGCGGCCGACGAGCTCAAGGCATCGCTTCCCGAGGGTGTGACGCTGCCCGCGGCGACCCTCGCGTGGATCGCCTCGCGCGAGGGTGTGACGAGCGTCATCCCCGGCGCGCGGTCGACGCAGCAGGCCACCGCCAACGCTCAGGCCGCCGACCTGCTCGACGGCGGCTTCGATCTCGACGCCTTCGACGCGCTCGTGCGCGACGTGTACGACCGCCGCCTGCGGGCCGAGATCCACCCGCAGTGGTGACAGCTGCTCGGGAGCGGATGCCACGGCATCCGGCGTCCTGAGAACGACGAAGCCGGGCCCCTCGCGGGACCCGGCTTCGTCGTTGCGGAGCGGACGTCAGCTGACGTCGCCGCGCCAGGCACCCGACTCGGCGCCGCGCGACTCGATGTACTCCTTGAAGTTCTCGAGATCCTTCTTGACCGAGTGGTCGTCGGCGCCGAGGACGGCGCCGGCCTTCTCGAGCAGGCCCGTGGGCTCCCAGTCGATCTGCACCGTGACGCGGGTCTCGGCGTCGGACAGGCGGTGGAACGTGACGACACCGGCGTGGTTCTCGTCGCCGCCCACGCTGTTCCACGCGACGCGCTCGTCGGGGTGCTGCTCGGTGATCTCGGCGTCGAACTCGCGCTCCGCGCCGGCGATCTTGACCTTCCAGTGCGTGAGGGTCTCGCTCTTCTGCGTGATCGACTCGACGTAGCTCATGAAGTGCGGGAACTCCTCGAACTGCGTCCACTGGTTGTACGCGACGCGGACGGGAACGTCGACGTCGATGGTTTCGATGACCTGTGCCATGGTGTCCTCTTTCTCGGCGGCCGGCCCCCCGCGGGAGGTGCGGCGCCTGGTGTCGATGTCTTCCGGGGCTGGTCCCAGTCTTCGCGCGGTGCCGGCGACAGGCCCCGGGGGTTGAGCGATCGGCGTTCGTGCCCTATGGGCGCGGAGCCGCCGCGTGCTCTCGACCCCGCCGACCTGGGCTTCCGGCCCGGCGCGCGCCGCGGGCCTGCCGCCCATAAACGCTGTTCGTGCTGAGACACGCGGTGTCGGAGCGTTTATCAGCACGGCTGGCGTTTATCGCGAGTTGGAGGCGGGTTCTCGGGGGCGGGGTCCCGACGGCGGGCGTCCGCGCGCGCGACGGGGCGCGCCCGCGCGCGGGCGCCGTCAGGCGCGTCCGCGCAGGATCAAGTGCCAATACACCCACGGCAGCACGCGCCGATCCGCGATCCAGGTCGACCGGCGCTCGCGGTACAGCGACCGCCAGAACGGGATCGTGGGCTGCAGCCGCCCTCGCCGGTCGAACTCCGCGAAGACGACGGTCCCCCGCGACACGGTGAACGGCACGACGCTGTACCCGTTGTACCGCGAGGTCGGCGCGCGACCCGCGAGCACCGCGGTCAGGTTCTTCACCAGCGTCTTGGCCTGCTGTCGGATCGCCCCGCCCGAGGGGCGCGTGGCCACCCGTGCCGCGTCTCCGACCGCCCAGACCTCCGGGTACCGGACGTGCCGGAGGGTCTCGGGGTCCACGTCGACCAGGCCCTGGGGACCATCGGATGCCGCGAGCCCGCTGCCCGCGATCCACTCGGGCGCCCGCTGCGGCGGCACCGCGTGCAGGACGTCGTACGAGAGGGTCTCGACCGTCTCGCCGTGACCGATCACGAGGGTGCGGGTCGCGGCATCCACTTCTCGCAGTTCCCGGCTGTACCGCACCTCGATGCCGTACTCGTCGAGCTTGCGCTGCAGTTCGCGGTCGATGGCGGGGATGCCGAACGGCACCGGATCGGGGCACACGAACACGACCCGGATGTCGTCGCGCACGCCGATCGCGCGCCACCAGTCGCACGCGAGGTACATCGGCTTCTGCGCCGCGGCACCGCACGAGGCGGGCTCGGGCGGCTGCGTGAAGACGACCGTCCCCGCGCGCAGGTCGCGCAGGACTGGCGAGGCCTTGGCGGCGAGGATGAAGTCGTAGTTCGACACGCCCTCGGGGGCGGCCATCGCCTCGGTCAGCCCGGGCACCTGCTCCCACGCCATGCGCAACCCCGCGCACACGACCAGCTGGTCGTAATCCACGCGACCGCCCGACACGAGGTGCACGCGCCGGGCCTCGGCATCCACCGTGAAGGCCTCATCGCGCAGCCACCGCACGCCCGGAGGGATGACGTCGGCCTGGGCGCGCACGGCGAGTGACGCCCGGGCGGCACCTCCGGCGATGTGCGACTGCAGCGGCGCGTACGCGTGCTGCTCGCGGGGTTCGATCACGGTGATCTCGCCCGCGCGGGCGCGCTGCAGGCGGCCGGCCACCGACAGCCCGGCATTACCGCCGCCGATGATCACGATGCGCGGGGGCGCGCCGGCATCCGCGGGGGAGGGGGAGTCGACCATGGGGGTTCCTCTCGTCTCCCTCACGGTGCGCCCCGGTCGGTCGTCGCACCAGCGCCTTGACAGCGGCGTCGGCGCACCCGGCTCAGGCGTAGGACTCGGGCGGGACGACGTCGTCGGCGGGCTCGGGCA
>NZ_QAJB01000383.1:0-3430 GCF_003061325.1 Microbacterium sp. HMWF026 | reverse complement strand
GCCCGGAACCACCGTGTCGGGCGGCTTCCTGCCCGACTGGTCGATCGGCGAGTGGCTCGGCTACAGCGGCGTCACCGTCCTGGCGCTCGCCCTGACCGTCGTCGCGACGACGACGCTGTGGTGGATGCTCCACGCCTGGCGTTCCGCCGACGATCTGCGCGCCACGCAGTTCAGCTCCTCGCCGCGCCCCGCGCGGCACCGCTTCACGCTGCTCGTGCCCGGGCGGCACGAAGAAGAGGTGATGGGCCAGACGCTCGACCGCCTCGCGCAGCAGGATCACCCCGATTTCGAGATCATCGCCATCGTCGGCCACGACGACCCCGGCACCGAGCTGGTGGTGCGTCAGGCCGCCGCACGGCATCCCGATCTCATCAAGGTCGTCGTGGACGACAGCGTCCCCAAGAACAAGCCCAAGGCGCTGAACCGCGCCCTGCAGATCGCGACCGGCGACATCGTCGGCGTGTTCGACGCCGAGGACGAGGTGCACCCCGGCCTGCTGACGGTCGTGGACTCCAAGTTCCAAGAGACCGGTGCCGACGTCGTGCAGGGCGGCGTGCAGCTGATGAACTTCGAGACCAGCTGGTGGTCGCTGCGCAACGTCCTGGAGTACTACTTCTGGTTCCGCTCGCGCCTGCACTTCCACGCCCGCTCCAAGTTCATCCCCCTCGGCGGCAACACCGTGTTCGTCACCCGCGACCGCCTCTCGTGGTCGAAGGGGTGGGACGACCAGTGCCTCGCCGAGGACTGCGAGCTCGGCGTGCGGCTGTCGAGCGACGGCGCGAAGGTCGTCGTCGCCTACAACCCCGAGTACGTCACGCGCGAAGAGACCCCGCCGACCCTGAAGTCGCTCTACAAGCAGCGCACGCGCTGGAACCAGGGCTTCCTGCAGGTCCTCGGCAAGGGCGAGTGGAAGGCGCTGCCGACGCTGCGCCAGCGCATGTACGCCCGATACCTGCTGAACATGCCGTTCCTGCAGGCGGCGACCGGACTGCTCATCCCCATCTCGCTCGTGTTCATCCTGCTCGTGAAGGTTCCCACCCCGGTGGCGCTGCTGACCTTCCTGCCCCTCGTGCCCACGATCATCACCCTCGTCGCCGAGGCGGCGGGACTGACCGAGTTCGGGCGCGTCTACGGCAAGAAGGTGCGCGTGCGCGACTACGTCCGCCTGGTGCTGGGACTCGTGCCCTACCAGGTGTTCCTCGCCGCCGCCGCCGTGCGCAGCGTCGTACGTCAGCTGCGCGGCGACGGCAGCTGGGAGAAGACCGAACACACCGGCGCCCACCGCGACGCGGCACCCGCGACCCCATCCGCCGCGCCCACCCTCGTGGGCGCCGGCTCGGAGGTGACCCGATGACTTCGACGATCGACCGCGTCCCCACCGGGACCATCCCCTCCGACCGCGCATCGGCGGGCCTGCGTCGCCGCGTCTCGCCCTGGCGCGCCCGGCTCGGCGACGCGCTGTGGCTGCTTCCTCCCCTCGTCCTCGGCCTGGTGGTCAATGCCCTGAACCTCGGCGGCTCCCCGCAGCGCATCGACGACGAGGGCACGTACACCGCGCAGGCGTGGAGCATCGGCAACCTCGGCGAGCTCACGCACTACACGTACTGGTACGACCACCCGCCCCTCGGGTGGATGCAGATCGCGGCCTGGGTGGGTCTGACCGACGGCTGGAACCGCTACGACGTCGCCGTGATCGCCGCCCGCGAGGCGATGCTCGCGGCCACCGCAGCGGCCGCCGTTCTGCTGTGGTTCGTCGTGCGCCGCATCGGCTTCGCCCGGTTCACGGCATCCGCGGCGGTCGCGCTGTTCCTGCTGTCGCCGCTCGCGGTGCAGTTCCACCGGCAGGTGTACCTCGACAACATCGCCACCGCGTGGCTGCTCGCCGCGCTGCTGCTGGCGATGAGCCGCCGCGCCCAGCTCGCCGGGTACATCGGCGCCGCGGCCGCGTTCGGCATCGCCGTCCTCACGAAAGAGACGTACCTGCTCGCGCTGCCGCTCGTGGCGTGGTTCATGTGGCGCGGCGCGGACCGCACCACGCGCCGGTACACCCTGTCGGTCGCCTCGGCCGTGCTGGGGCTGATCGGCCTCGCCTACGTCGCCTTCGCCCTGGTCAAGGGCGAGGTCGCTCCCGGCCCGGGGCGCGTGAGCCTGTGGGACGGACTCGCGTTCCAGCTGTCCTCGCGCGAGGGCAGCGGATCGCTGTTCGACCCCGAGAGCCTCATGTCGCGCACCGTCGGACTGTGGTGGCAGCTCGACGCCGTCCTGATCGTCACGGCGCTCGCGGCCGCCGTCGCGGCGCTGTTCTTGCGTCGCCTGCGCCCCTGGGCGATCGCCCTGCTGGCCCTGACGGCGTTCATGTTCCGCGGCGGGTACCTGCCCGTGCCGTACGTCATCATGCTGCTGCCGTTCGCGGCCGTGGTCGTCGCCGGAATGGGTCAGGTGGCCGTCGAGGCCCTGCGCTCCCACGGCGCCCTGCGGCGCATCGGCGGCGTCGCCACCGCCGTCGGACTCATCGTCGCGGTGCTGGCCGCGGGTCCGCTGTGGGCCGCGCAGTTGCGCGGGTTCCTGCTCGCCGACCTCGATCGTCCGCTGCGCGACGCCGAGGCGTGGATGTCGCAGAACGCCCCCGCCGACTCGCGCATGCTCGTGGACGACGCGATGTGGGTCGACCTGGTGCGCGCCGGGTTCGAGCGCGAGAACGTCGTCTGGTACTACAAGGCCGACACCGACACCGACGTGCAGCAGCTCGCCCCCGACGGGTGGCGCGACTACGACTACGTCATCACGACGGACTCCATGCGCACCTTCCCGACCGAGTTCCCGACCGTGCGCCAGGCGATCGAGAACAGCGCTGTCGTGGCGTCGTTCGGCGAGGGCGCGCAGAAGGTCGACGTGCGCCTGGTCGACACCGCGCAGGCGGCGCTCGCGCAGGCCGCCGACGACGGCCTCTACGCCGCCCGATCGGTGGCCGGGCAGCAGGTGCTGCAGAACCCCGACGTCGGCGTCCCCGGCGAGGAGCAGGACCTGCTCACCTCGGGCGTCGTCGACGGACGCATCCTGCTGACCCTCGGCCAGCTCTCGTCGCAGGGCCGGATCGACGTGGCCGACATCACGCAGCTCGAGGGCGACCCCTCGGGCGTGCACCGTCAGCTCATCGTCAGCTCGTTCGCGGGTCAGGACGCCCGGGGGGATGCCGCCGGGGCCGACGCCCTGCTGCGCTTCTACGAGTCGCTGACCGGCCCCCTGCGCCCGGTCTCGGTCGAACGCGGTGACGCGGGCGTGGTCATCACGTTCTCGCCCGACGAGCCGGTCGACCTGCTCCCCCGTCCCACCTCCTGATCCTCTCCTCCCCCCAACGAAAGGACCGCCATGTTCCGTTCCACCCCCTCCCGTCGTCCCGCTCGGCTCGCCGCGATCGGCGCCGCCGCTC
>NZ_QAJB01000382.1:0-2435 GCF_003061325.1 Microbacterium sp. HMWF026 | reverse complement strand
GTCCTACCCTGGAGCGTCGGCAGCGACCTCTACAACGCCCCGGCGAACGCGCCGGGAGCCGCCGTACTCGCCCTCACCGGTCACCGCGCCGAGGCCGTCGCCCTCGCCGGGTGGATGGCATCCACCCTCGACGACGAGGCGACCGGGCTCGTGCGCGACGGCGTCGAGCACGGGGTGGTCCGATCCGAGCTGTGGACCTACAACCAGGGCGCGACGATCGGTCTCGAGCTGCTCCTGGGCGAAGCGGCACTCGGGGATGAGGCCGACCCGGCGTGGCGGCACGTGCGCCGCGCGCGCGATCTGATCCTCGCGGTCGAGGACTGGTGCGCCGCCGACGACGGCCTGTTCCCCGCCGCGGGCGGGGGCGATGGCGGCCTGTTCGCCGGCATCCTGGCCCGCTATCTCGCCGAGGCCGCCGCGGAGTTCGCCGACTCGGACGACCCCGGGAGCGAGAGGGCCGCGACCGCCGCGCGTCGGCTCGTCCGCCGCAACGCCGACGCCCTGTGGGACGCGCGCCGGGACGGGCTGTTCCCGGCCGACCCGCGGCGCTCGGCCGCGGCCGCCGGAGACGACCTCGACCTCTCGGTCCAGCTCGGCGCGTGGATCACCCTCGAGGCCGCGGCGAGCCTGGAACGCGGTCTCACCAGCTGACGGGCAGGGCCTTCCCCTCTTCGTAACCCGCGGCCGACTGCAGGCCCACGCGCGCCCGCTCGTGGAACTGCGCCACCGTCGCGGCACCGGCGTAGGTGAACGACGAGCGCACGCCCGAGGTGATCATGTCGAGCAGGTCCTCGAGGCCCGGACGCTGCGGGTCGAGGTAGATCTTCGACGACGAGATGCCCTCGGCGAAAAGTTCTTTGCGCGCCCGCTCGAAGGGGTCGAGACGCCCGAACCGGCCCTGGACCGCCTTGGTCGAGGCCATGCCCCATGACTCCTTGTACAGCAGCCCCCGCTCGTCGCTGCGCAGCCGCCCAGGAGACTCGATCGTGCCGGCGAACCAGGATCCGATCATCACGGATGCCGCGCCCGCGGCCAGCGCCAGAGCGACGTCGCGCGGGTAGCGCACGCCCCCGTCGGCCCAGACGTGGGCGCCCGCGGCGCGCGCCGCCTCGGCCGTCTCGAGGACCGCGGAGAACTGCGGGCGGCCCACCGCCGTCATCATGCGGGTCGTGCACATCGCGCCCGGACCCACGCCGACCTTGAGGATCGTCGCCCCCGCGTCGGTGAGGTCGCGGACCCCGTCGGCCGTGACGACGTTGCCCGCGGCGATCGGGATGCCCAGATCCAGCGCTGCGACCTCGCGCAGTGCCCGCAGCATCTGAGCCTGGTGACCGTGCGCGGTGTCGACGACCAGCACGTCGACGCCCGCGGCGGCGAGCGCCTTCGCCTTGCCCGCCACGTCGCCGTTCACACCGACGGCGGCGGCCACGATGAGACGGCCGTCCGCGTCGACGGCGGGGCGGTAGACCGAGTCGCGCAGGGCGCTGCGTCCCGAGAGGGTCCCGACGACGCGGTCGCCGTCGACGACGGGGACGATGTCGACGCCCGCCTCCTCGATCAGCGCGAACACCTCGCGCGGGTCTCCGACCTTCCCCACCTCGACCGCGGGGGCGTCCTTGCGGGCGATGTCGCCCAGGGTGGCGTCGGGCAGAGCGGTGGCCAGACGCGGCGCGGGCACGATGCCGCGGAAGTCCGAGAGTGCGATCGCGCCGTCGTCGCGGACGTCCGCGACCACGATGCCGCGTCCCGGGACCGGCGGCAGGATGAGACGCGCGTCGGCGACGGTCGCCGTCGGCGGCAGCACGAGCGGGGCGTCCCACGCCACCGGCTGCGACTTGACGCGCTCGACGGCCTCGAGCAGCTGCGGCAGCGCCAGGTCCTGCGGCAGGACGCCCAGACCGCCGCGACGCGCCAGGGTCGCCGCGAGGCGCGTGCCGGTGACCGAGTTCATATTGGCGGACACCAGAGGGAGGGTCGCCCCGCTGCCGTCGGCGGGGGCCAGGTCGACGTCGAGGCGGCTGCGCACCTCGGAATGACGGGGGACGAGGAACACGTCCGAGTAGGTCAGGTCGACGTCGGGTTGCGCACCGGAGAACTCCATGGCATCCACCTCACCACATCAGAGGAATGTAAAGACCAGATAGCCGTCCGAGAACCTCGGCTAGGCTGGAAGATGCGCGTGACGGGGACGTCGGCGCATCCACAGGAATCTTCATCGAGGAAAGCAGGCGATCGACTGTGTCGAGCCAGGTGACGGGCGTCGGTACTTCGAGCGAGGGCGAGTTCGGCGCGAACGAGTGGCTCGTAGACGAACTCTACGAACAGTTCAAAGTCGACAAGCACTCCGTAGACAAGGCCTGGTGGCCGATCCTGGAGGCGTACCACCCGGTCGTCGACGGATCCTCCGCCGCCGCTCCCCCGCCCCCGGCTCCGGC
>NZ_QAJB01000381.1:1833-3586 GCF_003061325.1 Microbacterium sp. HMWF026 | reverse complement strand
GGCGCTGCACTTCTACGCGCCCGAGCTTCCGGCGCTGCCCGCGCGCGACGACGCGTGGGACCGCGACGACCGCGACGACGAGGGCCCCGCTGAGCGCGGCTCGGCCAACGCCCGTCGCCGCAACCGCCGTCGCGGGGGAGCCACCGCTCCCGCGGACGAGCCCGCCGAGGCGCCCGCCGCCCCCGTGCGTCAGCGCGCGGTCGAGGTCATCACCGAGCCTCAGCGCATCAAGGGCTCGACCCGTCTCGAGGCCAAGAAGCAGCGTCGACGCGACGGTCGCGAGGCCGGTCGTCGTCGTCCCGTCGTCACCGAAGCCGAGTTCCTCGCGCGCCGCGAGGCCGTCGACCGCGTCATGGTCGTGCGCTCGAAGAGCGGTCGCATCCAGATCGCGGTGCTCGAAGACAACGTGCTCGTCGAGCACTACGTCGCCCGTAATCAGGACGCCTCGCTGATCGGCAACGTCTATCTCGGTCGCGTGCAGAACGTCCTGCCCAGCATGGAAGCCGCCTTCGTCGACATCGGTCGCGGGCGCAACGCCGTGCTGTACTCGGGCGAGGTCGACTGGGACGGCGTCGAGACCAACAACCAGCCGCGCCGGATCGAGCTGGCCCTCAAGTCGGGCGACCGGGTGCTGGTGCAGGTCACCAAGGATCCCGTGGGCCACAAGGGCGCGCGCCTGACCAGCCAGATCTCGCTGCCCGGCCGCTACCTCGTCTACGTGCCGAACGGCACCATGAACGGCATCTCGCGCAAGCTCCCCGACACCGAGCGCGCCCGCCTGAAGAAGATCC
The DNA here is from genome assembly GCF_003061325.1 of Microbacterium sp. HMWF026. Classification (NCBI taxonomy): domain Bacteria; kingdom Bacillati; phylum Actinomycetota; class Actinomycetes; order Micrococcales; family Microbacteriaceae; genus Microbacterium; species Microbacterium sp. HMWF026. The sequence goes on along the minus strand of NZ_QAJB01000381.1, from coordinate 2,795 downwards.
TCAAAGAGGTCCTGCCCGAGTCCTCCGGCGTCATCGTGCGCACGGCGGCCGAGGGGGCCACCGAGGAGCAACTGACCCTCGACGTCCAGCGCCTCACCTCGCAGTGGGAGCACGTGTCGAGCCAGGTCAAGACCATCCAGGCTCCCGCTCTGCTGCACTCCGAGCCCGACCTTCTGGTCAAGATCGTCCGCGACGTCTTCAACGAGGACTTCACGCGCATGCTCATCCAGGGCGACGAGGCGCTGCAGACGATCTCGAGCTACCTCAAGGGCGTCGCGCCCGACCTGCTCGAGCGCGTCGAGAAGTACGAGGGCGATCAGGACCCCTTCGACGCCTTCCGCGTGACCGAGCAGATCGAGAAGGCGCTGGACCGCAAGGTGTGGCTGCCCTCGGGCGGCTCGCTGGTCATCGACCGCACCGAGGCCATGACCGTCGTCGACGTCAACACCGGCAAGTTCGTCGGCTCGGGCGGCAACCTCGAAGAGACGGTCACCAAGAACAACCTCGAGGCGGCCGAAGAGATCGTTCGGCAGCTGCGCCTGCGCGACATCGGCGGCATCATCGTCGTCGACTTCATCGACATGGTGCTGGAGTCCAACCGCGACCTCGTGCTGCGCCGCCTGATCGAGTGCCTGAGCCGCGACCGGACGAAGCACCAGGTCGCCGAGGTGACGTCTCTCGGTCTCGTGCAGATGACGCGCAAGAAGCTCGGCCTGGGCCTGCTCGAGACGTTCAGCGAGGCGTGCGAGGTCTGCGCCGGGCGCGGCGTGATCGTGCACCACGACCCGGTCGTGCGTCATCGCACCGCGGGTGCGTCCAACGGCAATGGCAACGGCGGCAACAGCTCGTCCAACCGTCGCGGTCGCGGCGGCAACGGCGGATCGAACGGCACCGGCAACGGCAACGCCAGCAACAACGGCGGGTCGTCCGCCGCCTCGGGCGGCAACGGGGGAGCGGCGGCG
>NZ_QAJB01000381.1:0-1823 GCF_003061325.1 Microbacterium sp. HMWF026 | reverse complement strand
CCCACGTGATCACCGAGGGCGTCAAGTCCGCACTCGCGCAGATCGCGGCATCCACCGTCAAGCCGACCCTCGACGACCCCGCCGTCGTCGAGGCCGCGGTCGTGGCGTCGGTCGAGGCCGTTCTCGAGGCGAAGTCCGATGCGGCCGAGGCTCCGGCCCCGGTGCGCGAGAAGCGTCCGCGCAAGAAGCGCGAGCCCAAGGCTCCGCGCACCGAGAAGGACGCGCTGCTCGAGTCGGTGCTCGAGGCTCTGCCCGAGCCCAAGGCCCCCGGTCAGGGTCGCTCGCGTCGCCGCGTGACGACCGCCGCGCTCACCGGTACGCCGGTCAACGCGCAGCCTCCGGCGACGGAGTCCTGAACCCGTTCCACAGCCTGAGGGGTCGTCCTCGGTCGACGCGCACCGCGCTGTTCGGCGCGGGACGGCCCCTCAGGCGCGTCCGGGCGCGGACGGGGCGGCGGGGCGGCGCCGCTCGCGCGCGGTGATGCGCAATCCCGACGCACGCAACCGCCTCACGAGCTCCTTGCCGCCGACGTGCTCGGCGCCGGCGGCCACCAGCTCCGCGTGCCGTTCATCCGGGACGTCGTAGTGGTCCAGATCGAAGGCACGACGGGGGATGCCGGTGGCCTCGGCGAAGGCGTGGAGCTCGGCGAGGTCGCTGTCGCTGACGAGGTGCGCCCACAGGCGACCGTGCGCGGGCCATTGCGGATCGTCGATGAGAATGGCCATGCACCGATCGTACGGTCGACACGCGGGGCCGATGCTTTTGCCGGATGTCGTCCCGTGAGCTAAACTTGACCCTTGGTGCGTCGCGTCCGCTCCCATCCGAGCGTGACCCCGCGGGCTTTCGCCCGCTGGATCGCACCGAGACTTGGGTCGTCAGACCCTCCCGACGTCATCAGACAACCGGAGCCGTGCGCTCCCGAACGAAAACAGGTGTGAAGTGGTTTACGCAGTTGTGCGCGCCGGCGGCCGCCAGGAGAAGGTCCAGGTCGGCACGGTCGTCGTGCTCGACCGCCAGAAGGCGAAGGTCGGCGAGAGCATCCAGCTGCCCGCCGTGCTGTTCGTCGACGGCGACGCGGTCACGACCGACGCCGACAAGCTCGCGAAGGTCTCGGTCACGGCCGAGGTGCTCGGCGAGGAGCGCGGTCCGAAGATCGTGATCCAGAAGTTCAAGAACAAGACCGGCTACAAGAAGCGCCAGGGCCACCGTCAGGACCTCACGCGCGTCAAGATCACCGGCATCAAGTAAGAGCCAGGAGACGCAGAGATGGCACACAAAAAGGGCGCAAGCTCCACCCGCAACGGTCGTGACTCCAACGCACAGCGCCTCGGCGTGAAGCGCTTCGGTGGCCAGGCCGTCCTCGCCGGCGAGATCATCGTCCGCCAGCGCGGCACCCACTTCCACCCCGGCGCCAACGTCGGCCGTGGTGGCGACGACACGCTGTTCGCTCTGGCCGCCGGTGCGGTCGAGTTCGGCAACAAGGGCGGCCGCAAGGTCGTCAACATCGTCGCCGCAGCGGAGTAATCCACAGCGCTCCGGCGCTCTCGAGGGGGTGGGCACTGCCTGCCCCCTCTTTCTTTTCCCTCGTCGGCGAACCCGACCCTTCCCGGAAGGACCCGTCATGGTCACCTTCGTCGACCGCGTGACCCTGCACCTGCGTGCGGGCAAGGGCGGCAACGGCTGCGTCTCGGTGCGCCGTGAGAAGTTCAAGCCCCTGGCCGGTCCCGACGGCAGCAACGGCGGAAGCGGTGGGGACGTCGTGCTCGTGGCCGACCCCCAGGTCACGACGCTGCTGTCGTACCACCACTCGCCGCACCGCTCCG
>NZ_QAJB01000380.1:0-4547 GCF_003061325.1 Microbacterium sp. HMWF026 | reverse complement strand
CCCTCGAGCAGCTCGCCGGAACCGATCTCGTACGACACGCCCTCGGCGCGGTCGATCTCGTTGCCGTCGATCGTGGCGACCAGGTCGAGCTCGACGAAGTCGCCGGTCTTTGCGGGGCGGTCGACGGTCACGAGCGTGCCGAAGCGCGCGCGCAGACGGTCGAGCTCGGCGTCGATGCCGGCCTCGTCGGCCTCGGCGGCGTCGACGGTCACCGTGATGGTGTCGTAGGCGGGCAGGTCGAACTCGGGGCGGACGTCGACCTCGACGTCGACGACCAGGTCGCCGGAGAAGTCCTTGAGCTCGGGCAGCTCGACGATCTCGGCGTTCGGGCGGCCGATGACGCGCAGCTCGTTGGCCTCGACGGCCTGGCGGTAGAACCCGTCGAGACCCTCGTTGACGGCGTGCTCGATGACGGCGCCGCGGCCCATGCGCTGGTCGATGATCGGCGCGGGAACCTTGCCCTTGCGGAAGCCCGGGATCTGCACGTCGCGCGCGATGTGCTCGTAGGCGTGGGCGATGCTCGGCTTGAGCTCGTCGGGCGAGACCGTGATGTGCAGCTTGACCCGGGTGGGGCTGAGCTTCTCGACGGTGCTGTTGACCATGCGGTTCGTTCTCCTCGTGTGGCCCGCGCGCACGCGGGGGCCGGCTAGGCCTGTGGTCTGTGGGGCCGTGACGTCGGGGCGACAGGATTTGAACCTGCGGCCTCCCGCTCCCAAAGCGGGCGCTCTACCAAGCTGAGCTACGCCCCGGGGCGGCGCGCGGCACGCGCCGACGAAACGACCGCTGAAAGTCTAGTCGATCGGCCTGGATGCGCCGATTTCTCCGCTCGATCCGTGTCGGACTCGGCCCTCGAGCGTTCGCGAGGCGCTGTCGGGTGTCGTACAGTAGAGGACGTCCGATGCTTCGTGGCCGCAAAGCCGCGAAAATCCGGGGCTGTAGCTTAGTGGTAAAGCCTCTGTCTTCCAAACAGATGATGCGAGTTCGATTCTCGTCAGCCCCTCTCCAATAACTGCCTGACCAGGCGGCATTTCCGTAGCTAGTTCAGTTCCTTCCGCTGGAGCCGAAACGCACTCGTGGCCAATTCGTGGCCAATAGCGTTTCGCAGCACCCGCTCTCCGGCGTAGAACGAATATGAACGGATCGAGCGTGGACAAGCGCAGCCATGGGCAAGGCCAAGTAACCCCGTACCGCGACGGCTTCAGACTGAGGTGGTCCGCTCCTGACGGGAGCCGTCCTTCCAAGGTCCTCAGACCGGCCACCAAGACACAGGCAGAGAAGGAGCTACGCCGCATCCTCTCGGAGGTCGAAAAGGGCGAGCACCAAGACGACCGACGTGGGTCGATGACGTTCGACGCCTTCTTCAAGGACTGGCTTGCCATCCGGGAGATGGAAGTCAGGCCGTCCACCTACCGGAACCTGGTGAGCATCCACCGGGCCGTCCTGAGTCCGACCTTCGGCTCCAAGAAGTTGGGTGCCATCACCGCGAAGGACGTGGATGTGTGGTGGGCGAGACAGAGCGTCCACCCGGTGCAGCGGCGCAACGCGTATTTCGCATTGAAAGGCGCAATGAGCCAAGCCGTGACGTGGGGCCTCATTGCCGTGTCGCCGTGCCAGGTGAAGAACGCAGGGAAGGACGAGTCGAAGGACAGGCCGACCTGGTCGGTTGCGGAGTTCGACGCGGTGCTCACCCACGTTCCTGAGTTCTACCGGCCTGCACTGCTCATCATGTTCGCGGGCCACCTTCGGCTGGGAGAGGCCATCGCTCTCAACTGGGCCGACGTCACGCGCGACGGAGTCGTGACGGTCACCAAGCAGAAGACCGGGATCGGCTACACGGCCGATACGAAGACGGGCCAACACAAGAAGATCCAGCTACTTCAGAGGGGCGTAGACGCCCTCCAGGCGCTGCCTCGCGGCTTCGGTGCCACTCCCCTGCTGGCGGGAGAGCGCGCCGAGCGGATGCCCCGCAGGAACCTTCAAGATGTCTGGAAGGAGGCGGTGGTCGAGGCGGGTCTGGAGAACTTCCGGGTGCACGATGTCCGGCATGTTGGGCTCTCTCTCGTCGCTGAGGCGGGAGCGTCCGAACGGGTCATCCAGGAGCGCGCGGGACATGCCTCCGCCACCTCGACCCGTCGCTACCTGCACACCAACGCACGCATGCACAGCGAAGCCGTGGAGAAGGTGGACGCGCTGGTGTCGAAGATCTCGAACAAGAGGAGCGCGTCATGACCGTCAGGTGCGCAGACGGCGTGCGGGCCGCCAGCTACGCCTACGGGCTCGGGTGCCGGTGCGACCCGTGCCGCGACTGGAACGCCGCCCGAAGCCGCCATGGCCGCGTACGGCGCGGCGCGGGAACGAAGAGCAAGTGGGACCGCCTCACCGTCGTGAAGAAGCGACACCCGAACCTCCAGCGGGATGCCGACGCAGCATTCCGAGCTGACTATCGCTATGCCGAAGCAATGGCCAAGGACTGGTGGCTCATGCAAAAGGGCGTTAGTGGAAACTAGGCAATAAAGAAAGCCCCTCTCGGCGGGAACTATCCCGGACCCGAGAGGGGCTTCTTGCGTGGTGACAAATCACGCGAGGTGAGACGACAAGGAATCACCCCCCAAGTGTATCGAGAAGCACTGACATTCACGTGTCTCCTAAAGCCGTGTGGGTCTGCCTCAGGACCTTGGAAATTGTCTCCCATAACCGTTCTCCTATAAGTCTGTGTATCCAGGGGGACGTAGTCCTCCCGTTGTGTCGATACTCCTTGCGAGCCGGGAATGACACCCCGGGAAGCGACGACCAGAAGGACACGACCATGAAGGACTTTCCCGTCCCGGACTACACCAGCAAGTTCGCACCGTCGTACTGGGAGCTGGTGGGTGACTGGTTCCGCCGTGTGGGCGGGGCATACCTGCGCAGCGTGGACACGATCCCCGACGCGCTCGACCTTGCGGACTGGCTGATGGAAGAGGCTCGACGCCGTGAGCCGCGTGGGCTGTATCCGGGCACTGGCTACCTGTCGGTCAAGGGCATGGCGGATGAGGACCTGGTCACTCGTGCGGAGGGCGTGGCGCAGTGGCTGCTGGACACCTTCAAGCCGGTCCAGCGTTTCAGCCGCGAGTCCGCTGCCAAGGGTGGGCGCACCAGCCGCCGCCCCAAGGTGCTGCTGAAGGCGTACGCAAAGCTGCTTCAGCGCCTCGCTGAGACCGGAGAAGTGCTCACCGCGGCCGAGATCGCCGAAGAGCTGGGATGCCGCCGTACGAGCGTGTACCGGCTCCAGAAGCAGCTTGTGACCACGGCGCTGGACCTAGCTCCCACCACCGACACCGACGACTTCGTCGCCGAGGTCGTGGAAGAGCTGGAGCCCGTCTCTGAGGCCGTGGAGGCGCGCATCACGACGATGGTCGAGCGCATGCCCGACACCGTGCCGACCACGTGGGTGGAGGTATTCGCTCTGGCCGAGCGAGAGCGCGAGGAGCGAGAACGAAGAGTCACGGTCGACGACTTCCAGGACTTGGAGGTGTGATCATGGCCACTTTCGACGTTTCCGGAAATATCCCTGTGTTCAGTCAGATGCCGCGCAGAGTTCGTCCCCGCCTTTACTCCGCCGCAGAGGCCATGGGCTATCGCAGCGCACACCGACGTATCCGACGCACACGCGGGCGCGCCGCCCTTCAGCTCTGTGTCGACTGCACTGCGCCAGCGGATACCTGGAGCTACAACGGCAATTCACCGTTCGAGCAGTCCGGCACAACGCGCAAGAAGCAGAAGACCGGCGTTGTCATCCAGATTCCCGTCACATGGAGCGCGTGCGTACAGGACTACTCACCACGTTGTTATTCATGCCACCGCAAGTTCGATGCCCCGAAGGAAAGCTGATGTCCAATTTCGCGAAACACGCTGAGCGAGTCACCCATTTCGGGATCGCGGTTACAGCGGGCCTGTTGGCCCTCACCGCCTGCACGCCGCAAGTCGACCGGGATGTCCAGGTAAACGACTGCACGGTGTCCGTCGCCACCCAGTACGTCACGCAGTACGGCCCGCTGGACGAGGTGACATGGGCGGCTCTGCGCGAGGAGTGCACACGCCAGGTCGAACGCGGTGAATGGCCGTGACCACCTACCACCGCAGCTCGCGCTGGATCACCTTCTCCAAAGCAGCACGGAAGGTGATCCAGCCCACGCTCCCCCGCCCATGCGTGGACCCCGCACCTGGGTGCCCGGGCCTGGTGCAGCCCAGCGACCAGTGGGACGTGGCCCACCTCCCTGGACATGAGGCACACCGCGCACCGTGGCTGCCGCTGTCCATCGACATGGTCGGCCCCGCCCATCGCCAGTGCAACCGCAGTCAGGGCGCACGCATGGGCCGAGCCAAGCAGCTAGCGCGTACCCGCAGTAAGTCGAAGCTGCCCGGACCTGAGTCCGGCTGGTGACGCGCAGTTAATCCGAACTTGCAGTTAGTGCGAACCCGCGAAACCGCATCTTTTGAGAAGTCGCCATAACCCGCCTACGGCCTCCAAGAGCGAACCCTCCCCGACCCTCAGGACCCCTCATGCG
>NZ_QAJB01000039.1:0-1734 GCF_003061325.1 Microbacterium sp. HMWF026 | reverse complement strand
CGGCCTGACCTGTCGCACCTGGCCCGAGTGGGCGCTCCGAGCGCGGGTGGGCGGCGGGGAGCGCGTCGCGCCTGGGTGGGCGCAGCGAGAAGCGCGCGCCCGCCGGTCGGCGCGACGATGAGCCCGCGCCCGCCGGTGGGCGCAACGATGAGCGCACGCCCGCCGGCGGAGCGCGCGCCCGCCAGGACCCTCGATAAACGCCGTCCGTGCCCAGAAACGGTGCGAGCCCGCGTTTCTCGCCACGCATCGCGTTTATCGAGGGCACGGCGCGGCACGAGGGGCATCGCGACCACCCGCGAGCCGCTCGGCGCGAGCGTCGGACGTTCGACGTAGAATTGGCACTCAGTCGAGTCGAGTGCCAAACGGGAGGAGCAGCGCATGGTGTCGGAACGCGGCCTTCAGGTGCTGCGCGCGATCGTGCAGGACTACGTCGACACGCGCGAGCCCGTGGGCAGCAAGGCCATCGTCGAACGTCACGCCTTCGGGGTGTCCGCGGCGACGATCCGCAACGACATGGCGCTGCTCGAGGACGAAGACCTCATCGTCGCACCGCACACGTCGTCGGGGCGCGTTCCCACCGACAAGGGCTACCGCGTCTTCGTCGACCACCTCGCCGAACTGCGCCCGCTCTCGACCGCCCAGCGCAGCGCCATCACGTCGTTCCTCGACGAGGCCGGCGATCTCGACGACCTCCTCGCGCGCACGGTACGCGCGCTCACGCAGCTGACCGGCCAGGTCGCGATCGTGCAGTACCCCTCGTTCGCCCGCGCGAACGTCTCGCACGTCGAGCTGGTCGCCCTGGGCGGACCGCGGGTGCTCGTCATCCTGGTCACCGACACCGGCAGGGTGTCGCAGCGCATCGCCTTCGTGCCGGTGGAGCCGAGCGATGCCGACATCGTGCAGCTGCGCGCGCGGGTGGGCGCCGTCATCGTCGGGCGCGGCGTCGCCGAGTGCGCGCACCGCGTCGCGGACGCCCTGGCCGAGGGCCCGCGGCCCGGGATCGTGCTCGACGCGATCGCCGACGCCGTGCTGCGCGTGGTCGGCGAAGAGCTCGAGGAGTTCCGCCAGGACCGCCTCGTGATGGCCGGTGCCGCGACCCTCGCCAAGCGCGAGGCCGACTTCCGCGGCAGCATCTACCCGCTGCTCGAAGCCATCGAAGAGCAGGTCACCCTGCTCCGCCTGATGAGCGAGATGGTGGCCGACGACAAGGGACTGTCGGCCAGCATAGGACGCGAGAACGAACCCTTCGGCCTCGTCGAGGCCTCGGTGCTCGCGAGCCGGTACGACGGATCCACCGGCGGCGCCCGCGTGGGGCTGCTCGGACCGACCCGCATGGATTACTCCTCCAACCTCGCGGCGGTCCGCGCCGTCGCGCACTATCTGACCCGGATGCTCGAAGACGACGACAGCGCGCGCTGACGGCATCCCCGAAGAGAACAACCCCGCGTGAGCGGGCAGGAAGGCGATTGTGGCTGACCACTACGAGGTCCTGGGTGTCGAACGCGACGCCAGCCCCGAAGACATCAAGAAGGCCTACCGACGTCTCGCGCGCCAGTTGCACCCGGACGTCAACCCCGGAGAGGACGCGTCCGAGCGCTTCAAGCTCGTGACCCACGCGTACGACGTGCTCAGCGATCCCGAGCAGCGCCGTCGTTACGACATGGGCGGCGACCAGAGCCCGTTCGGCGGCGGGGGAGCGGCGGGCTTCGGCGGCTTCAGCGACATCTTCGAGAC
>NZ_QAJB01000379.1:4211-8408 GCF_003061325.1 Microbacterium sp. HMWF026 | reverse complement strand
GTCCCCCCGCACCGAGGCACTCGTCGTCGGGGTGCGCGGCGACGACGACGATCCGATCGACGTCCAGATCCACCGGCGGCAGGCGGCGGGACGCGAGGGCCGCGGTCCAGACGGCTTCGTCGGTCCCGGGCTCGCGGTGGTCGAAGCTCACCACGCGCTGTCGCCCTCTGCCACGGCCGCACCGAGGCGTGCGAGATCGCGGTCGCCATGGTGCTGGCGCACGTAGACCTGCAGATCGGCGACCCGGCGAGCGTACCCCTCGTCGGCGACGAGCGGGAGCGGGCCGAGCGCTCGCGCCGCCTCGGCGAGGGTCGTCTCGACGGCGTCCGCCACGATCGTGCGCACCCGCGCCGCCCGCAGCCCCGGCGACGAGGACTCGCCGCCGTCGAACACCGCCGCCGTCTCGGCCAGCGCCGCGCGGGCCGCCCACAGGGCGGCATCCGCTCGCCCCAGGTGCGTGCGCGACAGCTGGTCGGCCCCCTCACGGCGCGCGGCCTCGCGCAGCGCTCCGCGCACGGGCAGCGCCGCTCCCCACCAGCACGCCGCGACCCCGACCCCGCCGTGCGCGAAGCCGGGGCGCCGCAGGTACCAGCCCGGCTCGCCCACCGGCCGGGCGACCGCGGCGTCGACGTCGATCGGCGCGCTGACCACCGCCTGCAGTCCGCGTGCGTGCCACGGGCCGGGGCGCGCGACGACCGCCGGGTCGCGCAGGTCGAGGGCGAACAACCCGCGCCGCTCATCGTCGACCCACGCGGTGACGAGCGCGTGGTCGAGGTGCGCCGCCAGCGAGCACCACGGCTTCGTCCCGCTCAGGCGCCACCCCCGCCCGTCGCGGGTCGCTCGCAGCCGCATCCCCGGCGCTTCGGCCGCGAAGACGCCCCAGGAGCCGGAGCGGTCGAGTCCGTCGGCATCCGCTTCGTCGAGGATGCCGAGCGCGTCGAGGTGCGGCTCGAGGATGCGGGCTGCGGCCACATCGCGCACCGCGGTGGCGGCGAGCAGGTCCCACGTCGCGGCGAGGGTGCGGGGCCGGCGCGCCCCGGTCCGGACGGACCACGCGAGGGTGGCGGCGACGTCGACGCCGAAGCCGTCCACGGTGTCGGCATCGGCCAGCGCGTCGCGGGCGCGGTCGAAAGACGAGGGATCGGATGCCGAGAGCAGGGGGAACGGGGGATGGTGGGCGTCGCTCACGGCGCCCAGCCTGGGGCGCCGGGACGCATCGGGCGAGAACCTTGACAGGAGGGGGCGGTCGTGCAGCGCCGGTGGTATTCGACGTCGGAGGGGGCGAAACGGGCCTGTCAGGATGGCGTCATGTCCGCCACAGGGAAGTTCACTTCTGCGCTCGCGGCATCTCCTTCTCCGGCCGTCGCCGAACCGGCGGCCGAGGCGACGACCCGACAGCCCCTGGATTCCCAACTTCAGCCCCGGTGACGCACGTGCGGGATTCGAGCAGATCCCGTACCAGCAGGCGATCGAGTCCGCCGGCACACCATCGACGCGGTTCAGGGGGTCGTCGACTCCGGCAACCTGGACGCTCTTCGTCAGCTGTTCTCCTGACGCCGGCTAGGACTCGTCGTCGGTCGCGTCGGGCGGCAGCACCTCACGCCCCAAGCGCCTGATGCCGATGGCGATGAGCGCGCCACCGAGGGCGATCGACGCCACACGTACCCCCCATGGCAGATCGTGAACCCACAGCATCGGAATCATGAGAACGAAGGTCGCGCCGACGAAGTACCAGACCGTCGCCGAGGCGGGTGTCTTCTCGCTCGCAGCCATACCTCGACGCTACGAGCGCACTCGACGCCTGTCCTCCCCCTCACGACGGAATCGCGGGGAGTGGGCGCCGACGATTTCAGTCGGTGGTGTCCTGACAGGCGGGTGCGCCGCCGACGTAGCCGATGAAGCGAGCGTCCTCGAGGTCCCGACCGATGAACAGCGCCTCTCCGCGGTGCGCGTCGACGTCGAAGTCGGGGTTCAGCCCACCGACCCACTTCTCTGGTTGCGCTGAGTTCCGGCGGGCGTCGACCATGCCCCTCACGATCTCACTCGACGGGCACGGGCTCAAGACGGGTAGCCGACCGATGCCACACGAGGGCAAGGGCGGCCACGACACCGCCGAGGACGGCCCCGATGGTGTTCGTGACCCAGTCGCCCGTGTCGCACGCCCGGCCGATCGTCGGCACGAGCGCCTGCACGGCCTCGATCGCCACGGACAGAGCGCTCGCGCAGACCGGCCCGACGATGACCACGGCGACCAGGACGGCGAAGGCCAGCCACGGCACCGAGACGAGCAGGTTGGAGAGCACCTGCCGACCCTACGTCGGCGGCACCCGGCGTCGCGCGGCCATCGCACGGATCCATTGCCACCGTCCCCTCAGCGCGCTCGCCGATGGAGACGGGCGGGCGCGGTTGCCCGACAGGCTCACCCGCGCATCCCCCACCCCTCGGCCCCGCCGCGTCACGCGGGGACGGCGGGCCCGATGACCGACAGCAGACGCAGCTTCTCGGCGCTCTCGCTGCCCGGCGCCGCCGTGTAGACGAGCAGGGAGTGGGCACTCTCGGGGTCCACGAGCGTCTGGCAATGCACCTCGATCGCCCCGACCTCGGGGTGCATGAAGTGCTTCGTGTCGCGGGGGCGCAGGCCGACCTCGTGACGCTCCCACAGCGCCCGGAACTCCTCGCTGCGATCGCGCAGGTCGTCGGCGAGCTCGGCGGCCCGCGACCCGGCTCCGCGGCGACCGACGATCTCGCGCAGTCCCGCGGCGAACAGTCGACTCAGGAAGTCGTGGTCCTCCTCGGCGTAGAGACCGCGCGACGCCGGGTCGGCGAACCAGCGCCAGCCGAGGCTGCGGTGCATCCCGCGGCGCAGCGAGGCGTCGCCCGTGAGCGCGATGCCCAGGCGCGATTGGCGCAGGGTCTCGCCCAGCTCGGTCACGATCTCGGCGGGGGTGTCGTCGAGCCGGTCCAGCACACGCAGCAACCCGGGGCCGACGTGCTCGAGCATGCCCGCCCGCTCGGCGGGAACGTGGCCGGCGAGCCGGAAGAGGTGGTCGCGTTCCGCCCGAGACAGGTGCAGCCCCTGCGCGATCGACGCCAGCATCTGCTCCGACGGGTGCGGCCCGCGCTCGCGTTCGAGGCGGGCGTAGTAGTCGGTGGACATGTGGCTGAGCGCCGCGGCCTCTTCTCGCCGCAGCCCTCGGGTGCGTCGGCGCGCACCTCGCGGCAGACCGACGTCCTCGGGCTGCAGGGCTTCGCGACGCGTGCGCAGGAAATGCGCGAGGGCTGCTCGATCGATCACGGGGGCCTCCTCGGCATCCTGTCTACCCCGTGTCGCACAGACGAACCAGGGCGCGGCGATCCCCCTCTACGGAGCGGGCCGGATGCCACCCGCCCGCCCGCGCGAGCGGCCCCGAACGGGGGATGCGCGAGACGGGGATCGACAGGCCCTGCCTGCGCCTGCCGCGACGCGCGACGCTGGACCCCTGCCCACCGACACAGGAGACCGACATGGCACGCGACGACATCGACATCACGCTTCCTGACCTCGCCGGACGACGGGTCGTGCTCACCGGCGGCAGCGACGGGATGGGCCTGATCATGGCGGACCGCCTCGCCGCCGCGGGCGCCGACCTGGTGCTGCCCGTGCGCAACCGGGCCAAGGGCGAAGCCGTCGCGGTGCGCCTGCGCACGAAGAACCCCGGGGCCCGGGTCTCGCTGCACGATCTGGACCTGTCGTCTCTGGCATCCGTGCGTTCCTTCGGAACCGCGCTGACGGCCGAGGGGGCGCCCGTGCACCTGCTGATCAACAACGCCGGGGTGATGACCCCTCCGGTCCGGCCGCATCGCCTGGGACGATCTCGACAGCGAGCGCGCGTACAACGGCCAACGGGCCTACAGCCGGTCGAAGATCGCGCTGGGGCTCTTCGCGCGCGCCCTCGATGAGAAGTCGCGGCGTGCGGGGTGGGGAGTCCGCAGCGTGGTCTCGCATCCGGGGGTCGCCCCGACGAACCTGCTCGCCGCCCGCCCCGAGATCGGGCGTGACGCCGACACCACGGGGGTGAAGGTCGTCCGCTGGTTGTCGTCGCGCGGCCTGCTGCTCGGGACGGTCGAGACCGCGGCCCTTCCCGCGCTCGTCGCGGCGACGACGGCCGCACCCCGCAGCGACGTGCTGTACGGGCCCACCGGCTTCGGCCACGTGGG
>NZ_QAJB01000379.1:0-4173 GCF_003061325.1 Microbacterium sp. HMWF026 | reverse complement strand
CCCGCCGCTGCGCGACCTCGCCGCCGCCGATCGGATGTGGGATGCCTCTGTCTCACTGGCGGGTGTCGCGCAGGCGTTCGAGCGCGGAGCGTAAGCACTCGTCCACCGGTTGCCTGTGAGTTCCGCGCGGTCCGGCACCCGCGCCTCCCACGCTCTCTAGGCTCCCCTCGTGACCCCTGACCCCTCGCGCCGCCGCGACCTCGCGGCCGCCGCCGCAGCCGTCGGCTCCACCGTCCTCGGAGCCGGGCTCGGCGAGCTCGTCGCCGCCGTCGTCGCACCCGCGGCGAGCCCGTTCGCGGTCATCGGGGGCGCGATGATCGACATCGCCCCGGCGTGGGCGAAGAACCTGGCCATCAGCCTCTTCGGCACGGGCGACAAGGCCGCCCTGCTCGTGGGGATCGCGGTGCTGCTGCTGATCGTCGCGGGACTGGCCGGGGTTCTCGAGAACCGACGGCCACCGTGGGGCCGTGTCGCGCTCGCGGCCCTCGGCGCTCTGGGCGCCGTGGTGTCGCTCACCCGCGCCGACGCCGCCCTGCTCTCGCCCGTCCCCTCTCTCGTGGCGGGAGCGGTGGCCGCGCTGATCGGCGGCCTGCTGATCGGCCGTATGCGCCGCAGGGCCGAGGCGTTGCACGGTGATCGGGCATCAGCCGGCGCGGCGCGCGCCGACGGCCTGAGCCGGCGCACCGTCCTCGCCTACTCGGGCGTCGCGGTGCTCGCCGGCGCCCTCGCCGCCGCCGGGGCCCTCGCGATCGGCGGAGGTGCGCGCGCGGTGAGCGCCCTGCGCGCGGCGCTGCGCCTGCCGACGCCGTCGACGACGGCATCCGTCCCCTCCGGCGCCGAGCTGGGGATCGAGGGCCTGACCCCCGTCGTCACGCCGTCGGCCGACTTCTACCGCATCGACACCGCGCTCGTCGTCCCGCAGGTCGATCCGACCACCTGGACCCTGCGCGTGCACGGCCTGGTGGAGCAGGAGGTGGTGCTGCGGTGGCAGGACCTCGTCGCCCTCCCCCAGAAGGAGACGATCGCGACCCTCGTGTGCGTGTCGAACGAGGTGGGCGGCTCGCTCATCGGCACGGCGCGCTGGCTCGGCGTTCCGATCCGCGACATCCTCGCGCGCGCACGGCCCACCGCCGAGGCCGACATGGTGCTGTCGCGCTCGGTCGACGGGTTCACGGCATCCAGTCCCCTCGAAGCCCTCACGGACCAGCGGGATGCGCTGCTCGCCATCGGCATGAACGGCGAGCCCCTGCCGCTCGAGCACGGCTTTCCGGTGCGTCTGGTGGTGCCCGGTCTGTACGGCTACGTCTCGGCGACCAAGTGGGTCAGCGAGCTGGAGGTCACGCGCTTCGACCGCGCCGAGGGGTACTGGACACCGCGCGGCTGGTCGGAGCGCGGCCCGGTCAAGCTGCAGTCGCGCATCGACGTCCCCCGCGCGGGCGCGCGCGTCGAGCCGGGACCGACCGTCATCGCCGGGGTCGCCTGGCACAACCACGTCGGCATCACCGGCGTCGAGGTGCAGGTCGACGACGGCCCCTGGCGGCCCGCGACGCTCGCCAGCGCGATCTCGGCCGACACCTGGGTGCAGTGGAGCATCGAGTGGGAGGCGACCAGCGGCCTGCACACGGCGCGCTGCCGCGCGACCTCGGCCGACGGGTCGACGCAGACCGCGACCGTCGCCCCTCCCGCCCCCGACGGTGCGACCGGCTGGGACGAGGCGACGATCTCGGTGGTCTGACGCGGGCGCCCGGCGGGGCGCCCCGAGGCGCGAGACTGCACGCTGCTGACAACTCGGCGACATCCTGCAACCGAGATGTCAGCAGGATGCCGTCTCGGCGTCGCGCGCGAGCGGGAGCGGGCGGGAGCGCCCGGCTCAGGCCGCCAGCACGTGCTTGAGCTGTTCGACCGCCCAGTCCAGCTCGGTCGCCCGGATCGTCAGCGGCGGGGCGATGCGGATCGTCTGCCCGTGCGTGTCCTTGACCAGGACGCCGCGCGTCAGCAGCTTCTCGGCGACCTCGCGGCCCGTGCCGTACGCGGGGTCGATGTCGACGCCCGCCCACAGGCCCGCGATGCGCACGGCGATCACGCCGTGGCCGACGAGCGTCTGCAGGTTCTGCTCGAGATGAGCGCCGAGCGCCTTCGCGCGCGTCTGGAACTCCCCGGATGCCAGCATCTCGACCACCCGCAGCCCGACGGCCGCGGCCAGCGGGTTGCCGCCGAAGGTCGACCCGTGCTCTCCGGCGCGGATCACGCCGAGCACGTCGTGGTTCGCCACGACGGCCGAGACGGGGAGGATGCCGCCGCCGAGCGCCTTGCCGAGCAGGTAGAGGTCGGGCACGACGCCCTCGCGGTCGCACGCGAACGTCTCGCCCACACGCCCGAGGCCGGACTGGATCTCGTCGGCGATGAACAGCACGTTCCGCTCGGAGCAGAGCTCGCGCACGCGGCGGAGGAACCCCTCGGGCGGGATCACGACGCCGGCCTCACCCTGGATGGGCTCGATCAGCACCGCGGCGGTGTCGTCGTCGATGGCGGCGGCGATGGCATCCGCATCCCCGTAGGGCACGTGCACGAACCCGGGCGCGTACGGACCGAAGTCGTCGTGCGCGGACGGGTCGTCGCTGAAGCCGACGATGGTGGTCGTACGACCGTGGAAGTTGCCGTTCGCGACGATGATGGTCGCGGCATCCGGGGCGATGCCCTTGGTGCGATAGCCCCACGCCCGGGCGACCTTGATGCCCGTCTCGACGGCCTCGGCGCCGGTGTTCATCGGCAGCACCACGTCTTTGCCGCACAGCGCGGCGAGCGCGGTGGCGAAGGGGCCGAGACGGTCGTTGTGGTACGCCCTGCTGGTGAGGGTCAGACGGTCGAGCTGTTCGCGTGCTGCGGCCAGGATCGCGGGGTGGCCGTGCCCGAAGTTCAGCGCCGAGTACGCCGACAGCAGGTCGAGGTAGCGCTTGCCCTCGACGTCGGTGACCCACACGCCCTCGGCGCGCGAGACGACCACGGGGAGCGGGTGGTAATTGTGCGCGAGGTGTGCGCCCTCGTCGGCGATCAGACGAGCGCCGAGGTCGTCGATCGCGGTGCTCATCGCGAGCCGCCCCGCAGCTCGAGCGTGCAGCACTTGATGCCGCCGCCGCCGAGCAGCAGCTCGGACAGGTCGACCAGCACGGGGGTGTAGCCGCGCTCGCGCAGCTGCGCCTCGAAGCCCTTGGCACGCGGGGAGATGATGACGTTCTTGCCGTCGCTGGCCGAGTTGAGCCCGAACACCGAGCCGTCGGCATCCGAGACCCGGATGGCGTCGGGGAAGCGCTCGCGCAGGATCGCCTGGCTCTTCTCGTCGAAGGCGTTCGGCAGGTAGGCGATGTTGGCCTTGTCGACGCCACCGGGGCCCTCGACCGGGTCGAGCACGGCGAGTGCGGTGTCGAGGTGGTAGAAACGCGGGTCGGTGAGGGTCAGCGACACGACCTCGCGCGAGAACACCTCGCCCACCTCGCGGTGGCTGTCACCGGTCGAGCGGAAGCCCGTGCCGGCCAGGATCGTGTCGCCCACCAGCAGGAAGTCGCCCTCGCCCTCGTTGACCTCGACGGGCTCGGCGACCTCGAACCCGTTCGCGGCGAACCAGTCGATGAAGGCGGGCGCCTCGGCGGCGCGCTCGCGGAAGCGGAACTTGGGCCCGTAGGCCACACCGTCGATGACGAAGCCGCCGTTGGCCGTGTAGACCATGTCGGGAAGGCCCTCGAGCGGGTCGATCAGCTCGATCTCGTGCCCGAGCGACACGTAGGTGTCGTACAGCGCCTGCCACTGGCGGACCGCGAGGGCGGTGTCGGTGGGGCGCGAGGGCTCCATCCACGGGTTGATGCTGTAGCTCACCGTGAAGTGCTCGGGCCGGCACATGAGGTACCGGCGGTGCTGCTGCACGCGCCCGGTGGTCTCGGAGGCGGCGGGCTCGACACCCGAGGTGGCGACGGGGGTAGCGGACATCTCTGCTCCTCGGAGGAAAGGTGCGGCGGACGCTGTCCTGGGGCTCGGTGGCCCTTCGACCCGGTGACGCCGGGGCGCCGTGGCGGGGAAAGGTCGGTCCGAGCACGCCGCGCCCATTGTCTCACGCGCGTGCGCGGCGCGTCTCGCGGCGCGCGCCGACCCGGCCCCGGGCCGGCGGCGGCGGGTGGCGGC
>NZ_QAJB01000378.1:0-18005 GCF_003061325.1 Microbacterium sp. HMWF026 | reverse complement strand
GATCATCCACATCCATGATCAGGTAGTGCTCGAAGCACAGGTCGGGCACGTCGTCGTAATCGATCGACGGCATGCGCCGGGCGAACGCCCGCCGTACCGTTCTCTCCACTTCTGCCGCGTCGAAGGTTGCGGCAGCGACCGAGAAGACGGTGTCGCGGGCCGGCATCCCCGTCACCGTCCCGGGAAGAGCGTCTTCGAGGGCTTCGCCGACGGTCTTGAGCATCACCTCGCCGCGTTCCACGGTGTGGGCCGCCCGGATGAGATCGATCTCGGGTACGCGCACCAGGGTCGCGCGGACGGTCGCGTGCGCGCTCAGCAAGCGGACCGCCTGTCGGCGCAACGCTCCACGGTCATGCGCGCGGGTGCCGGGCGCGGGGGCGTCGTCGAGCTGCCGGCCCATCAGCACGGCGCCCGCCGAGACGAGCACGATGGCCACGGCGCTCGCCGCCGCCGTCGACTCGGCCGACACCGGCCCCGGGGAGGTCAGGACGCCGGGGCCGAAGATCGCCGCGGCCGCAAGGCGCACCAGGTTGTAGGCGGCGTACACGCCCAGCGTCCACGACAGGAGTCGAGCGGCTCTCAGATCGCCCAACGGTCGACGGGCGCACTCGAGCGCCCCCAGAGCACCGAAGACGACCAGCCCCGCCGTCTTCAGCAGCGTCGCATCCTCGAGGGCGATGAGGAATGTCAGACCGAACATCAGGATGGCGCCGGCGCCCGTGCTGACCGCGCCGATCGCCCGGCGGCCGTTCAGGCGTCGAGCCCCCGCCCAGAGCAGACCGGGGGCGAGAAGGTTCGCCGCGTTGCCGCCGGCGGCGGCGCCGACGCCGCCTCCGGCCGTCTCGAGCGCGTTCATCGCGCCGCAGACGAGCGCTGCGACCGCCGCTAAGCCGAAATACCGCACCATATCGGCCCGGGGTCCGCCGCGGTCGTCCTCGGGGCGCCCGTGGGCGAGTATCAGCATCGTCAGGGCGACGCCGGCCGCGAGGATCGACGCGAGCAGGGCGAGGACGATCACGAGTCGTCTCCTTCTGCGGCGCCGACGCAATCTTGAGGAAATCTTGCGTAGACGGTCGTCGTGGGAGGCGGTCGTCTTGCGGTGAACCTACCAGAGTGGGACATGGCCGATACGCCACTACACCGATAGGAAGACACCGCCATGACGGATGCGCGCAGCTTCACCCCCGACGCCCGGGAATTCAGCCTGCACTCGCGCGAGCTGGCGGCGGCCGAGGAGCACGGCTTCGCCGACGACTTCGCCGCGGTCCTCGAGAACACGTCGGTGCACCGCTCGACGATCGGATGCGTCATTCCGGCGTACAACGAGGAGGAGTCGATCGCGGACGTGATCGAAGCTCTGCTCTCGCAGACGCGGGTCCCCGACGTCATCCACGTCGTCGTCAACAACACCTCGGACGCGACCGTCAAGATCGCCTCGGAGTACAGCGGT
Source organism: Microbacterium sp. HMWF026 (assembly GCF_003061325.1). Taxonomy (NCBI): domain Bacteria; kingdom Bacillati; phylum Actinomycetota; class Actinomycetes; order Micrococcales; family Microbacteriaceae; genus Microbacterium; species Microbacterium sp. HMWF026. Next base: position 16,555 of record NZ_QAJB01000378.1, on the reverse strand, counting down.
CCGCACGAGATCCACACAGAGCTCGGCGAGCAGTTCACCGAGGTCTTCGTCCACGACATCGGCAAGAACCCCGACAAGAAGGTCGGGGCGCTCAATTACGGCTACTCGCTCGTCGAGGGGTACGACTACCTGCTCGGTGTGGACGGCGACACGATCGCCGACAGCAAGGCCGTCGAATACCTCGAGACCGAGGCCGTCTCGGACTCGCGCATCGGCGGGATCTCGGCGATCTACACCATCGATGACAAGCCGATCAAGGGCCTCATGGCGCGTTTCCTGACCGCCGGTCAGCGCACGCAGTTCGCCGCCTTCAACCTGCAGAACATGCTGCGCGGTCGAAACATGGCCGTGCTCGGGGGGCAGTTCTCGATCTTCTCGACCAACGCGCTGCGCGACGCGATGAAGCAGAATCACCAGTCGACGCCGTGGGTGAAGGACTCCGAGGTGGAGGACTCGCTGCTCTCGCTGCAGATCAAGAGCGCCGGGTACCTGACCAAGATCAGCCCCTACGCGCGCGCCGACGTGGGCGGCATGACGACCCTGTCCGGGTACGACGCGCAGCAGGTGAAGTGGACGTACGGCGCGATCGAGCTCATGTGGCCCGGCCAGCGCGGCGACACCAAGGGACAGCCGTTCCACCCCAACCTGCGCCTGCGCTGGTTCGAGAACTTCGGCATGCTGACCAACCTGTTCGTGCGCGTGGCCTTCCTGACACTCCTCGCGGGGTCGCTGTCGATCGGTGCTTTCGTCTTCTCTCCGCTCTGGCTCATCCCGCCCGTGATCGCGATGCTGCTCAACCTGCGCATCGCCCGCACGATGAAGAACGTCAACCGCACGGATATCCTCTTCGCGATCCTGTTCCTGCCCGCCGAGCTGTTCATGTGGATCCGCATCAGCCACTTCGTCCGCTCGTGGACCCGCTTCCTCTCGCGCAAGAAGGTGGACAACTGGGCGATGCAGGCCAAGGCGGAGCGCGGTGGCGGTCTCGGCCACTGGACGCCCATGGTGGTGCTGATCGCCGTGGCGATCGCGCTCGCCGTGATCTGGGTCATGGTCGGCCCGATGGTGCAGTCCTCGATCCTGTGGATCGGGTGGCCCATCGTCGGTGTGGTCACCGTGCTCCAGACCCTCCTGATGTTCTCCAAGCTCGTCCGTCGCCAGCACGGCTTCAAGGTCTGACGGACCCCCGATCTGATCGCCCGAACGCGTCAGAGAACACGGATGCCTCGGCCCTGGGGAGGGTCGAGGCATCCGTCATGCGCGGGTGGATCTCACGGCGCGGCGAGCAACTCCGACGTCAGGCGATAGCCGACACCGCGCACCGTCTCGATGTAGCGCGGATTCGCCGGGTTGTCGCCGAGCTTGCGGCGCAGGTTGGTCATGTGGGCCTCGATGGCGCGTTTGTCGGCCTCGCCGACGAAGTAGCTCGTGACGTAGGACTCGCCGCGCAGGACGAGGGTGAGGTCGGCCTTGCTGCGCACCCGGCGCTTGGACTCCATGAGGGTCGCGAGGAGGTCGAACTCGGTGCGGGTCAGGTCGAGCTCCTCGCCTGCGACCCGCACGAGGCGACTGTCGGGGTCGAGCTGGAGATCGCGATGGGCGACCCAGGTGCCACCGGTGGGCGTCAGCTCGCCGGCGGGCGCGCGGTGCGTGATCTCGGTGCCGGGTGCGGACGCCCGGGGCTCGGGGCCCTGCGACGACGGCACGACCACGGCGGCGGCGGGCGCGGGCGCCGGAGCCGCGACGGGAGTCTCGGTCCGCGGTGCCGGGAACGACGGGCCCACGCTGTCCTGCCGGGGAGCGGAGGAGGGCGCGGCGTCACCGCTGCGCGGACGACGCAGGAGCGCCTCGATCCGGGCCCGGAGTTCGCGGGGGCGGAAAGGCTTCACGACGTACTCGTCGGCTCCGGCGCCGAGTCCGAGGACGACGTCGGCCTCCTCCTCGAGGCCCGTGAGCATGATGATGTAGGTGTCGCTCTGCGCGCGGATGCGACGGGCTGCTTCGAACCCGTCGATGCCCGGCATGTTCACGTCGAGGGTGGTGATGAGCGGCTGGTACGCGATCACGGCGCGGACGCCGTCGATGCCGTTACCGACCGACACCGTCGAGAAACCGGCCGACTCGAGCACCTCGACCAGGAGGTGTCTGATGTCGGGATCGTCTTCGACGATGACGGCTGTCTTCAGCAGCTCGGTGCTGTCGCTCATTTGACCCACTCTTCCGGCTTCGCACGAGATCGTGCCCGCGTACTCCCCCGAGACACGGCGTCGCGACGCGACGAGCGCAATCTTGGCACATTTCGCGTGCGCATCCCGTGATGCGCGCGTCAGCGCTGCTCGCGCGTCAGCTCCACAGCGGCATCCGGCCACCACGTGCCCGCGTCCGGCCCGCCGTTGCACGAGCCGTCGCTCTCGCCCGGCGGTTTGATCCACAGGTTGGTATCGACGACTCCGTCGCCGTAGGTGCCGCCCGGGCTCCCGACCAGTCTGCCCGAGGGGTTGCACCACTCGGATCCCGCGGGTCCCGCGCCGTTGCGTGAGGTGTCGATCACGGCGTGGAGTCCTCCGAGCTGGTCGGACAACGCGTGGGCGTAGTCGAACTCGGCGGCCGTGTCCTGGTAGTTCGACACGTTCAACGCCACGCCCCGCACGTCGGAGAGCAGTCCGGTCGCCCGCAGGAGCCCCGCCATCTCGGCGGGAGGATGCCAGGCCGAGTGGCCGCCGTCGAGGTAGATCCACGTGTCGATTCCGCGGATGCCGTCGACCGCCGTCCGGAGGTAGCCGGCGCGGTCCTCGATCGAACCGCACGAGGAGGCCAGAGCGATGCTGTCGGGCTCGAGGATCACGATCTTGCGGACATCCGAGGCGTTCGCGAGCGCGTCGCCGATGCGTGCGGTCCATTCCCGATAGGAGTCCGGGTCTAGGCCGCCCGCGGAGTGGTTTCCGCAGTCCCGATCGGGGAGGCCGTAGACCGCGACCGACAGCGTCGCCTTCTGCTCCCGCGCTTCGGCGGCGAGGTGGGCGACGCGGTCCCACACTTCGTCGATCGGGTCGATCTCGGGGGTGAGCCAGTACGTGGTGGGCTGCGCGGCCAGCCACTGCGCGGCGGCCGTCTGATCCGCGTCGGCGTCGTCGCGTCGCGCTGCCTGCGCGGCCTTGGACTCGTCGGCGACGACGATCTTCGTGTCGACGGCCGGGGGTGCGGCCGCCAGGGTCCGGAAGAGCGTCGTGACGAGGTTTCCCACGACGGCGATTCCGACCACCAGGGCCACGACGACGACGACCGCGCCGATCGCGAGGACGAAGCGCGGGATGCGACGCGCGCGCTCGGTGATCCGTCGTCTCATCGTCACTTTCCGACTCTAGTCGAGGGCGTGCCGGGCGGCATCGGAGTAGTTAAGTCCACTCGTCGGGATAGGCTGTGGGCGTGGGGAAACTGGTTTACAACACACTCGGTCACTCGTTCGACATCGAGGACCGCACGCTTTCCCACCTCCGCGTGGTGTTCATGAACAAGCTGCGTCGCGGCGAGCCGTTCATGTTCCACTTCCCGATGGGCGACGGCAGCGGTACGCGGACGCTGTGGATCTCTCCGTCCATCCCCCTCGTCTTCCATTTCTACGGCAGTCGCGCGCCGCAGCTGAACCGGCGCTGGGTCGAGGAGCTGATGAACGAGGCGAGCGCGCCCCAGGGTCTCAGCATCGTGGCCGAGCCCGACCCCGAGTCGGCGTCCGCCGTCTGAGCGGCCGCGCGGCTCACGCGCATTCCGCGTCCACGACCTCGCGCACGCGGTCGAGGAAGGCGGCGACCTGGCCGGCGGTGTCCTCGGGAAGGGCCAGGGCGAACTCCCGGATCCTTGCCGTGACGGGGTCGATGGCGTCGGGGTCGGCATCCCGATCGAAGGGGACGACGTATTTGCTGCGCCGATCGGAGGGGTTGGCGACGAAGCCGATCAGGCCGCCCGCGTGCAGGCGGTCGAGCATCCCGGTGACCGAGGCCGTGGAGATGGCCAGAGCCTGAGCGATCTCGGTCGGTGTCACCCCCGTTCCCGCGTCCGCGCGTTCGAGGATGAGGCGCATGGCTGCGCGCGCGTTCTCGCTGGGGCCGCAGTCGGTCTGGCGGCGGCGGGCGAGACGGGCTTCGGCGAGTCGCAGACGTTCGACGGCGCGCGCCGCCGTCGTGGCCTGGTCGTCGTCGATCTCGATGGTCATCAGTCTCCTCGGGCGTCTCAGGCCCCCGTCGGACAGTGTAGTTCGGTAGCCGAGATTCCAGTTGACCGATCTAATCCGGCCCCGGTATAAAAACCCCGCGTACGTCCGGAATTTCCACCCTCGTCACTTGTGATAGCTAGGTTGTCTAGTAAAATATCTGGTGCAGGGATACTCGGAAGGAGAGGCTCTTGGGCTTACTGTTCTACGGCTCCTCCGAGAGCCCGATCCGCGTTCCGGACCGCGTGCTCGCGCACGTGAAAGTCGTCATCGCCACCAAGCTCCGGCGGGGTGAGAGCTTCACCATGTCGTGGCGTCATCCCTCGGGCGAGCATGCGGGCCGCAGTACGATCTGGATCCAGCCCTCGATCCCCCTGCGCTTCGTCTTCGGCTCCACCGAGCCCGAGATGCTCGACCCCGCTCTGCTGCAGGCGTACGCCACATCGGCGAACTCGTCGAGCGGCCTGACGGTCGACCTCGAGGAGCACGGCGCCACCGCGACCGCACCGGCGGGGTGATTCAGGCGCGGCCCGCTGCGTGACGGTGGGCGATGGCCGACATCCACTGCATTCCCGGACACGGAGGAGCGGCGCGCCCGCGCATGCGCTCCCACGCTTCGACGTAGATGCCCTCCAGCAGAGCGTCGGCGCGAGCTGCGATTCCGGTGAGCGCCAGCAGGACCGCGTAGACGCGGGGCGCGGTCGCATCGTAGAACGCGACGAATGCGTCGCAATCGCCCGTCGCCGCGCGCCGCAGAAGGGCGTCCAGATCGTCGTCGGTAGTGGCGGGGCTCGCCGCATCGGTCATCGTCATGGACACCTCCTTCGTTTGCATCAGTCAACCGCGCGCGGCCGTCGGCGGCCTGGGCTTGCGTAATCGGGACGGGTGATCTAGCGCCCGTCGACGGCGGTGAAAGGGCGACGGGGTGGACGTCAAGCCCGCACGGTCGGTTCGGAGCGATCGCTAGCGTTCCCCCATGAGATCTGTTGTGCGCTGGGCTCTGGCCCTGGCGATGCTGTTCGCCGGCGTGTCCCACCTGACGTTCGCCCGGCAGGATTTCCAGGCGCAGGTGCCGGACGCCCTCGTCGAGAAGGGCCCTCTCGATCGCGACGCGGTGGTCGTGGCATCCGGTGTCGTCGAAGCGGCTTTCGGACTCGCCCTGCTCGCCCTGCCGCGCGAGCGGCGGCGCATCGGTACGGCGCTGGCGGCCTTCTTCGTAGCCATCTTCCCGGGCAACATCGATCAGTGGCGCAAGGGTCGTTCCGCCTTCGGTCTCGACACCGATCGAAAGCGTCTGGTGCGTCTGTTCTTCCAGCCCGGGCTGGTGGCCGCCGCCTGGTGGTCGACGCGCTGAACCATGACGGACGTCGTCAGTCTCGAACTCCTTCTGGACGAGGAGACGGATGCCGCGGTGCGCGCCGAGTGGGACGCGCTGGCGCGAGCCGGCTTGCCCAGCCAGGCGCAGCACAAGGGCGAGAGCAACCGCCCCCACATCACTCTGCTGGTGCGACCGGGTCTTCTCCCGTTCACCGCGGAGCCGCTGTTGCCCCTGTTGCCCCTGCCGCTGACGCTGGGGGCGCCCCTGCTCTTCGGCGCGGGCCGTACGCGCGTCATCGCGCGGTCGGTCGTCCCGACGGCGGGACTGCTGACGCTGCACGCCCGCGTGCACGAGACGGCGGGTCCCGGGGGCGATGCGGATCACACGCGTCCGGGGGCGTGGACGCCCCACGTCACCATCGCGCGGCGGGTACCGATCGAGCGCGTCGGAGAGGCGCTCGCCGTGTGGTCCGAGACCGCCCAGCAGGAACTCACGGCGCGCGCCGTGGGACTGCGTCGGTGGGATGCCGCGTCCCGGACCGTGACGGACCTCGTCGGTCATGGCACCCTGGACACGTGCTGACCGACGAAGCGCGCGACTTCCTGCGCGAGTATCACCTGGCCACCCTCTCGACGATCGGACGGGACGGTCGCGTCCACGCGGTCCCCGTGGGCTTCACCCATGAGGACGGTGTCGTCCGGGTCATCGGATCCCGCGGGACGCAGAAGTTCGTCAACGCGGCCCGCGACGGCCGGGCATCGATCTGCTCGGTCGACGGAGCGAAGTGGATTAGCTTCGAGGGGCCGGCGCGGGTCACGGACGATCCGGATGCCGTCGCCCGCGCCGTCGACCTGTACGCGGCGCGCTACCGCCAGCCGCGGGTCAACCCCGACCGGGTCGTTCTCGAGATGACCGTCGAGCGGGTGCTCGGCTCGGCGGCCTTCCGCGCCTGAACCGCTTCGGCGTCCGCCTGGCAGAGGCCGCGGGCCGGACGCGATATTGTTCAGACGTCACTCCCCGGACACGGTTTTATCGAACGCTCGACGAGAGGCGCATGCGGGTGGGGTCACAGTCACGGACGAGACGACGGTCGGCTTCGGTCCACCACTCTCCGCGGGCGTTCGGCGACGGGGGTCCGTCCTCCCGCGGACCCTTCGCGGCTCCTCCGCGGATCGTCGCAGAGGGGATGCCGACGTGACCGCCGACCCGTCCTTGGACAGTCGTCTCGACGACGTGCTGCGCACCCTGGCCGGTCGCGTGCGCCGGCTCCGCGAGGACCGCGACCTGTCACTGGTGGAGCTGTCGTTCGAGTCGGGGCTGTCGGAATCCCGTCTGCGGGCGATCGAGGCGGGCCGCACCACGGCGTCGCTGGCGACCCTCGTGGCCCTGGCCGAGACGTTCGAGATCGGCGTCTCGGAGCTGTTCGCCGAACCCGCCTCTGAGCGATCGGTCGCTGACGCGGCCTCGTCGGGTGAAGTCGCGTAGGGTGGGGAACTGCCCCCGGCGCCATGGTTGACGGCGGCGCCCACGCCCGCCGCGACGGCGAGTGCCTACGTGGTGCCGAGCGAGGTGGTCTGGGGAGGGGAACTGCCTCCCGCCCCGTGGACCGACTCGATCGCTCCTCGCGAAATGCCCGAACCATCCTCTGCCCCGAGCGCTCCGGCTCGCGAGGTGTCCCGCGCGGTCGCGCCCGGTCGCCTCGTCGCCACCGAGCAGACCTGGGGCGGGCCTCTGCCGAATGCGGCATGGGACGCGGGAGTGCCGGCGCCCCCTCCGCCCGGGAACGGGGGCGGCCACGAGGCTCCACCGGAGCCGCGCCCGGTGGCCGGTGCGGCATCCCGGGCTTCTGCAGCCTCTCAGGTGCACCGCCGCGCGGCCGAGCAGGGCATGGGTGGGACGTCGCGCTACGTGCTGGTCGCGCCGGGGGCGGGGGCCCCGAAAGAGCTGCGCACCTTCGCCGACCTGCGCGAGGGGGTTCTCGCCGGCCGGAACTTCCGATCGCTGCGGGAGTTCGCGGTCGCAGCCGTCACCGAGGCCGATCATCCGCTTCCCGCGGTCGCCCGCGTCTTCCGGCTTCCGGTGTGGCGCCTCGAGCAGTGGGTCGTCGAGTCCGGATACACCGTCCGCTGAAGGGTGGGGGTGCGGCTCGCGCCGCACCCCCACCGCGGCCTCAGAGGGCGCGAAGCTTGTCGAGCAGAGGCGCCGCCACCTCGTCGACGAAACGCTGCTGCTGGGCGTCGCCGACCTGGACGATGGCGATGTCGGTGAAGCCGGCGTCGATGAACGGCCGCACGCTCTCGGCGAGTTCGTCGAGGTCGGGGCCGCAGGCGATCGACTCCGCCACGTCCTCGGGGCGGACGAACTGCGAGGCGCCGGCGAACCCCGCGGGCGTGGGCAGGTCGGCGTTGACCGACCATCCACCCGCGAACCAGCGGAACTGGTCGTGCGCGCGGGCGATGGCGGCATCCTTGTCCGGATCCCAGCTGATGGGGATCTGACCGATCTTGCGGGACTCGCCGTCGTGGTGCTCGTCCCACCCCGACACGATGTCGGCGTCGGGCTCGGTGGTGATGAGGTGATCACCCAGAGGGGCGAAGGCCTTGATGGAGTTCGCACCCGAGACCGCTACTCCGATCGGGACGCCACCCTCGGGGGCATCCCACACGCGCGCGGAGTCGACGCGGAAATACTCGCCGTCGTAGGTGACCAGGTCGCCGGTGTGCAGGGCGCGGATGATCTCGATGGCCTCGACGAGCATGTCCTGGCGGGCGTGCACCGCGGGCCAGCCCTCGCCCACGACGTGCTCGTTGAGGTTCTCGCCCGAGCCCAGGCCCAGGGTGAATCGGCCGTCCGAGAGCAGCTGAAGCGTCGCGGCCTTCTGCGCCACCACCGCCGGGTGGTACCGCACGGTGGGGCACGTGACGTACGTCATCAGCTCGACGTCGGTGGTGGCCTGGGCGACGGCGCCGAGGACCGTCCACGCGTAGGGGGCGTGGCCCTGGCTGGTCAGCCAGGGGGAGTAGTGGTCGCTCGAGACGAGGAAGTCGTAGCCGGCGCGCTCGGCGCCGATCGCGTAGTCCACGAGAGCCTTGGGGCCGCTCTGCTCGGTCATGAGGGTGTAGCCGAATCGCGTCATGCGGCCACGGTAGGACGCGCGTGGAACGGGCCCGGCGGGGTTGCGCTCCGCGCCGTGATGCGGCAGACGACGGCGGGCCCGCGGCTGACGCCGCCGGCCCGCCGTGTCGACCAGGGCTCAGTCTTCGGGGGCGTGGATGACCTTCTCGCCGTCGAAGGTCTCGCGCTCCTTCTTCTGCGCGTCGTTCCGGGTCTTGCGCAGGCTCGCCACCGTGGCGACCGCGACCGTGGCGGCGATGAACAGCAGCGAGAACCAGATCGGAATCTCGGGCACCCACAACAGCGGCTCGCCGCCGTTGATGAACGGCAGCTCATTGACGTGCAGGGCGTGGAAGACGAGCTTGACGCCGATGAACGCCAGGATGACGGCCAGGCCCTGTGCGAGGTACACGAGGCGCTCGAGCAGACCGCCGATCAGGAAGTAGAGCTGACGCAGACCCATCAGAGCGAAAGCGTTGGCGGTGAAGACGATGTACGCCTCGTTCGTCAGGCCGTAGATGGCGGGGATCGAGTCGACCGCGAAGACGAGGTCGATGAAGCCGATCGCGATGATGACGAGCAGCATGGGGGTGACGAAGCGCTTGCCGTCCTTCTTCACGGTGAGCCTGTCGTCGTTGTACTCCTCGGAGACGGGGAGCACGCGCCGCACGAACTGCATGAACTTGCCGTTCGCCGGGTCGCTGTCACCGTGCGAGAACGCCTGCCGGTACGCCAGGAAGAGCAGCAGGGCGCCGAAGATGTAGAAGATCCACGAGAAGTTCTCGATGAGGGCCGCGCCGACGGCGATGAACGCGCCGCGCATGATCAGGGCGATCACGATGCCGATCATCAGCACCTTCTGCTGGTACTTCTTCGGCACCGCGAAGCCGGTCATGATGATGAGGAAGACGAAGAGGTTGTCGATCGACAATGCCTTCTCGGTCAGGTACCCGGCGAAATACTCCCCGCCGAACGTCCAGCCCGACACGACGCCGATGCCGACGCCGAACAGCAACGCGAGGCCGATGTAGAACGCGGACCAGCGGGCCGACTCTCCGATGGTCGGTTCATGCGGCTTGCGCACGTGCGCGAAGAACTCGAACACGAAGAATGCGATCGTGATCGCGATCGTGATGATCCAGATGAGGGGGGTGACGCCCACGGCGGCCTCCAAGGGAAATCGGTGTACGACGAGACACCAAGGTCTCCTCCGCCCGGCGAGATGGGCCGACGTCCCGGGCCCACGATGGCGTGGACCGTATTGACGAGATCGTCGCGACGGGAGTACTCCCCTTGCTCCGTCGATTGTACGGGAGCCGCCTGGGAGAGCGCGGACTAGACACGTCTCGATCCGCTGTGGTACCCGCGGCGAACACGTCGCGGGGTGACGCGCAAGCCCCAGCGGCGTCGCCGCGGTGTCCGAGAGGATGCCGGGACACTGCATTCCGAGGAGGATGACGATGACCGATCGAGAAGAGACCCAGGACGCTCCCGTCATGGACGGCGCGACCGACGCCGGTGTCGACGAGAAGAAGGACGGAGCGCGCGAACAGCGCGCGGCCGATGCGGCGGTCGAGGACGACGCCGCCCAGGAGGACCTGCAGGACGATCTGCGCAGCATCCGCGGATACGGCGAGGACCGCTGATCCCCGGACGGCTCCCGTCCGGAGCCCGGTGGGGGACGGGCTCTACGGACGGGAGTCGTCGAGGCGTCCGAGGGACGCCGTCCGCATCGGCGATGCCGTGTCGCGGGAAGGCAAGGGTATGCCGCGCCCGAGGATTCGGCCCCGAATCCCAGCGGATCCGAAGGCGCGAACCCTCCGGATCACTCCGCCTCGTCGGTCGGGATCTCGCCCGCGGCGATCGCGTCGGCGTACGTGCGGATGTCGGGGCCCGGTTCGTAGTCGATGAAGCGATCCTTGATGCGTCCGTTGATCTGAGCGAATGCGTCGTCCGACGAGATGCCGTCGTTCTCGCGTGCGACCGCGACGACGGCTTCGCGCAGGACACGGTCCGCGTCGTCGAGGATCTTCTGGCGGGCGGGCTCGTTCCAGGTGATGTCCGAGATGTTCATGGCGACACGATAGGTCGGGCCGGAAGCACGGATCCCGGGCTTGCGGTCCGGGCGGTGATGTGCGGCGCACCCGTACGCAACCCCCGTGCGTTCGTCGCGCTCGCGTCGAAGATGGGGGCATGTCGATGGATGCCGTGACCCCGGCGGTCAGCCTCCGGCAACGCCTCGCGTGGTGGGCGCGCGACTACATCTACGCGGTTCGAGGTCAGACGCGTGCCCTCACCGGTCGCACGGCGCCCGACGCACTCGCCGAGGGACCGGGGGTGCCGATCGTCCTGCTTCCGGGGATCTACGAGACGTGGCGGTTCCTGGAGCCGCTCGCCGCGGCCGTGCATGCCCACGGTCATCCCGTCCACGTGGTGACCGAGCTCGGTGGCAACAGGCGCCCGATCGCCTCCTCAGCGGCGCAGGTGTCGGCCCTCATCGAGGCTCGGGGCCTGGCCGAGGTCGTCCTGCTCGCGCACAGCAAGGGCGGACTCATCGGAAAGCACGTGATGGCCTTCGACCCCGTGGGGGCGCGCATTCGCGGCATGGTCGCGGTCGCGACGCCCTTCGGCGGGTCGCGGTACAGCCGCGTCATGCCGACCCCCTCGCTGCGCGCATTCGCGACGGGGGATGCCACGATGCGAGCGCTCGCCGCGTCCGCCGAGGTCAACACCCGGATCGTGTCCATCTACGGCCCATTCGATCCGCACATACCGGAGGGCAGCGAACTCGCGGGAGCGCGCAACATCGAGCTCGACGAGGGTGGGCACTTCCGCGTCCTCGCCTCTCCGCGCATCGTGATCGAGGTCATCCGCCTCGCGGGCTAGAGCGGCCGGCCGCGCGCGCTCAGGGTAGGAGCACGGTTCCGACGTGGTCGTCGCTCCGGAGGGCATCGGATGCCACGGCCGTCACGACCATCTCCTCGACGGCGATCGTGCCGGACAGCGTCGTCAGGAAGGCCGTGTCCGCGGCGTCTCGGCCCGTGGCGATGCGTACGAGGTGCGGACGCGGCGCGAGTCGCGTGGCATCCACGGTCTCCCATCTCCCCTCGACGAACGCCTCGACGACCGCATGGAAGTCCATCGGGTCCAGCCCGGGGGCGAAGGCCGAGACGAGGCGAGCCGGCACCCCCCGTGCGCGCAGAAGAGCGATCGTCAGATGCGCGTAGTCGCGGCAGACGCCCTCACGTGCGCGGAGCGTGTCGGCGGCGGAATCGGTCGGTCCGCTCGAGCCGGGAACGTAACGGAGATGCTCGTGAACCCATTGGGACACCTGGTGGAGCGTGTCGCGTGCGGACGCGTCCGGGAATCGCGACGCCGCCTCGGTGAGGGCGTCGGAGGGGGCGTATCGACTGGGTCGCAGGTAGATGACGGGGTCGAGCTCGTCGGATGGCGCGGGAGCGGCCGGGGCGCGGGTCTCCGCGCGATAACGCACCGTCACGCGTCCCCGGGGGAGGCTGACGCGATGGAGTCTGGCCCCGTGCGCGTCCGTGCTCGAAAAGACCTCGACCGGCTCATCGACGGCGACGACGACGAGCTCCTCGTCGTCGACCCATGCGGCGGGCGGCGCGATCGACAGGACCACGTCGGCGTCGGTCTCGGCGCGCAGGACGAGGTCGACCGAGACCGTCGCCCTCATGCGGCGACCCCCGGCGCGAGGGGAGCAGACACCGACGACTCCTGAGCCGTGCTCGCCAGGCCGCAGCAGCCGCCGCTCCGCTCAGCGCAGACATCGGCCACCGCGCACCGCATCCTTTCCAGAAACGCGGTGACGGCCTGCGTCTCGCCCTCGCTCATGCCCCTCGTCGCCTGCATCATTCGCGTGTGCATCGCGGCGAGCGTCTCGCGCATCTCCGCGTCCGCGTGGGAGGTGAGGGATACGACCACTTTGCGGCGATCCGACGGGTGAGGGGCGCGGACCACGTGGCCCGAGCGCTCGAGCCGATCGAGGAGAGCCGTGACGGACGCCGTCGAGACCCCGAGGTGGCGGGCGAGCGTGATGGGGGTCACGTCATGGTCGACGGTGCCCGCCCGCGTGAGGAAGCGCAGCACAAGCAACTCGTTCTCTCCCATGGCCATCGACGTCTGCGTCTGCCGGCGCATGGTCATCTCGGCCGCGCGGTAGAGGCGCATGGCCTCCATCACCCGTGCCCCCCGCTCGTCCTCGGTGCTCTCGCTGTACCAGTACGACGGAGGCGAGGTGCTTTGCCCGGTCATCCACGCTCCTAATAACTCGCTTGCCTATTCGCTAGTCTAACTAGTAAGTTGTCGCTCAAGCAAAGAGCAGAGGGGTACACCATGGCGAAGCTTTTCTACGGCACGACCACCGAGCCGATCACGATCGATGACCGCATGCTGGCGCACGTCAAGGTGGTTGTCGCGACCAAGCTGCGCCGGGGCGAGAGCTTCACCCTGTCGTGGGTGCACGGTGCGAATGAGCCGGTGGGGCGTTCGACCATCTGGTTGCAGCCGTCCATTCCGCTGCGTTTCGTCTTCGATTCCGAGCAGCCGGAGTCCCTCGACCAGAACCTCCTCAAGCGCATGGCGAATGACGCCAACTCGTCTCGCGGGCTCAGCCTGGACATCGACGTCGAGGAGCCCGCCGTCCGCACCCCTGCGCGAACCGCCCCCGCCAAAGCCGCACGCTCGCTGGCCCGGGCCGCGTAATCGGCCCCCTGCCGGTTTTGACATCTCGGCGCAGCCGCGACGTCCCCTCTACGCCGCGTGTCCGCGCCGGCGACACCTCATCAGAAAGAAGAAGATGGACCCCATCGCGTCCTGGGATCTGCCCACAGAGCCCCTCACGATCATCACCGCAGGGGATCTCGAGGCCGTCACTGCCGCGTGACGTCGCCTTCGCCATCAACGGGCGGTGTTCGGCCCTCGGCCCGGATGCGCAGAACGCCAAGGGCGAAGAACACCGCCCCCACCGTCAAGAAGCCGAGCTTCGGGGCGATGGGGGAGTCGGCGGGGAAGACCAGAGTCGGCATCGCGCAGACGAGCGCCGAAACGGAACTCGCGGTCGCCCCGAGCGGGAACCTCGTCGGTCGCGTCATCGTGTACCTCCCTTCCCGCGTCTGCGGCCAGCATAGGCGCGACGCGTAGCGCTCTCGCGTCCATCCGTCCAGCGTCGCGCTTTCGGATCGGGTGCTGGCTACGGTGACCGGACCGACGAAAGGCACATCCATGCGTTCCCCCCTCATCGCGACGACCGTCGCAGTCCTCCTCGTCACCGGTGGTGCGGCCCCCGCCTTCGCTGCATCGCCGGTGCTCGAGAAGTCCGTTACGGTCTCCGCGGTATCACCGATGGGCGCGGCGACGTCCACGACGGTTCCTCTCGTCACCTCGTCCGGCGTCGTCGATGACGGTCCCGCGCAATCCGATCCGGATCCCGAGGCGGAGGGTGGTCGGCTCGCCTTCGTTCTCGTCCCCCTCCTTGCGGCCGCCGTCGTCGTCGTGGGAGCGATCGTCGTCATCGCCCGCGGCCGACGCGGTCGGCGGGGCGACTGACGACGCCGCTCACGGGACGATGTAGCCCGCCGCCCGGACCAACGCGTACCACTCCGCGCGCGTCAGGGCGATCTGCGATCCCGCCGCAGCATCCGTGATGCGCTGCGGGGTGGTCGTGCCGAGGACCACCTGGATGCCGGCCGGATGCCGCGTGATCCAGGCGACCGCGATCGCCAGAGCGGTGACGTCGTAGCGCGCCGCCAACTCGTCGATGACGGCGTTCAGCTCGGCGTACTCGGGGTTCCCGAGGAAGGTGCCGCCCCCGGCTCGCGTGCCCTGGATCGGCGACCATGCCTGGAGGGTGATCCCCTCGATCCGGCAGTACTCCACGAGCCCGCCGCCGTCCCGGACGACCGATTGCCCGGTGCTCTCCATGTTCGACGCGAGCCCCTGGACGAGGAGCGGGGCGTGCGCGATCGACAACTGGACCTGATTGGCGACGATGGGCTGACGAACGGCCGTCCGCAGCAGGTCGATCTGCCGGGGCGTGTGGTTCGAGACGCCGAAGGCGCGTACCTTTCCGGCGGCCTCGAGGTGATCGAATGCCCGCGCGACCTCTTCGGGCTCCACCAGCGCATCGGGGCGATGCAGCAGGAGGACGTCGACGTAGTCGGTTCGCAGCGCGCGCAACGACGCCTCGACGGAGCTGACGAGGTGGTCGTACGAGAAGTCGAAGTACGGACCCTCGCGGACGATGCCCGCCTTGGTCTGCAGACGGATCTCGTCGCGCTCCGAGGAGCTGAGGTCGAGGGCCTCTGCGAACCTCGTCTCGGCGGAGTGGAGGGATTGCGCGTAGATGTCCGCGTGGTCGAAGAAGTCGATGCCGGCGTCGCGAGCCGCGGTGTAGAGGGCTTTGACCTCGTCGTCGGTCTTGTCGTCGATGCGCATCATGCCGGCGACGACGTTGGGGACAGCCGTTCCGGTGGGGCCCAGGGGGAGTGTTCGCATCCCTCGACGCTAGTGCGCTGCCGGCGGCTCCGGGGGGAACGGATCGGCATCGCTCTCGTGGTCGTGCTCCGCTCGGGAGTCGGCCGCCGTCTCGGGGTTCGCGCGACCGCTGTCATCGAGCGGTGCGGGGGCGTCCTCAGCGGACGCGGACTCCGGTTCGGCGAGCCTGCCGCCTTCGTCCAGCTCGCGCGGGACGGCGCGCAGCAATTCGCTCAGCTCGGCCATGAAGCTGGCGAGCTGTTGCTGCTGCCACCGCAGATCCCGCGCGCGATCCTCTGCGTCGCGCAGGGCCTGCGTCGAGTGGTCCGTGATGCGGGCCGCGATGTGGGCCGCCCGGTCGCGTGCCGTGTCGAGCGCCGCACGAGCCCGAACCTGCGCGTCGGCCTCGATCTGCTGCGCTTGAGCGCGGGCCAGGCGCTCGAAGTCGTCGGCGCGCGCACCGATGCGCCGCGCGTGCTCGAGGGCCGAGGCCACCTGATCGCTGGCGTCGGAGGTGATGCGCTCGGCGTGCGCCACGGCCTGATCGTGCAGCACCATGAACTCCTGCTGGGCCTCGTCCTGCCGACGGGTGAGCGACTCCTCGAACTCCAGGACGCGGGCGGTCATCTCGCGGACGTCGTGCTCGGCCTTGGCTCGGAGGTCGCCGGTCTCGCGCGACACGAGGCTCCGCAGGGCCGCGGCCCCCTTCTCGGATTCGGTGCGGATCGCGGTCGCCTCGCGCTCAGCCTGGGCGACCTTCTCTGCGGCGTGAGCGCGCTCGCGCTCCAGACGCGCGTCATGGGCGGTCGCCTCCGTCTCGATCCGGAGGCGCACCTGGTCGGCATCATGCTGCGCCTCGGCTCGCAAGCGCGCCTGCTCCGCGACGGCCTCCTCGCGAAGCGCCGCCGCTTCGTCCTGGGCGCTGATGAGCAGGCGGTCGGCTTGGGCCACCGCGTTCTGCACGAGGACGGAAGCCTGCTCTTCTGCCACCCGCAGGATCGCCTCGAACTGCTGCCGCTCCTGGCCCGGGTCGGCATCGGCCTGTGCAACGAATTTCTCGGACAGCGCCGAGACGCGGGTCTCGGCGTCGGCGACGCGCGCGGAGGCGGCGCGGAGTTGATCGTTCAGCGAGGCGACCTCGTCGGCGTACCCGCGGACGGTCTCTTCGGCCTGACGCTCGAACTCGGTCCGCATTCGAGCGATCGTCGCGTCGGCGCGCTCACGCTCCTCGTGCGCGTCGACGGTGAGGCGGCGCACGCGGTCGGCCAGGGTCCGGACGGCCTCGTCGACGGCGTCGCGATCGTATCCACGGAAGCCGACGGGGAACACCGGGGGCGTATCGGAGTCCGACCCGGTGTTGCCCAGCAGGGCATCGAGCGGGGACTCGTCGGCGGGCGGCGGGGGAACGGTGGGTGCGGGAC
>NZ_QAJB01000377.1:0-3072 GCF_003061325.1 Microbacterium sp. HMWF026 | reverse complement strand
CAGCAGGCGCGTGGGCTGCTCGACCGAGGCGGTGCGCACGTGGGCGGACACCTCGTCGAACGCGTCGGCGTCGAAGTATCCGGCGTCGCGGTAGACCCGCATGCGCGCCACGAATGCGTCGGTGGTCGGCTCGGGGTGGAACTGGGTCGCCCACAGCCCGACTCCCGCGCGGTAGGCCTGCACCGGGCACAGGTCGTTCTCGGCGAGCAGCGTCGCGCCCGGGGGCACGCTCGCGGCCGCCTCTTTGTGCGCGGTGAGCGCCTCGAAGCGCGGCTGCAACAGGCCGAACAGCTCGTCTACGCGCCCGTCGCGGGTCAGAGAGATCGCAGCCGGGCCCGTTCCCTCGGGATGCCGCAGAGTCACCTCGCCGCCCAGCAACCGCGTCACCACCCCGATGCCGTAGCAGGTGAACATCGCGTTCGTGCGTCCCTCGATGGCCGCCGCCGCGAGCCGCTCGAGGTCGCGCTCGAGCCGTTTCTGCTCGTCGGTCGCGTCGGGATCGGTGACGTTGAACGGGCTGCCTCCCACGACGACCGCGGCGAAGCGGTCAAGGTCGGCGGGCAGCGGCTCGCGCACGAGGTCGTGGTGCACGAGTTCGTCGGAACGCACCCCGAGGCCGTCGCGGAACGACTCCCATTCCGCCACGGCCGCATCGCGCTGCGGGCGGGCGCAGACGTAGAGCAGGGACGCGGTCACCCAGGGATTCTATGCGGGGTGAACCCCATGGATGCCGAGGGTGAAACGCAACGACACCGGCGACCGTGCGGCGGGTCAGCGCGAGGACTGCGCGGTGCGGCCGCGAACGATCCCGACGAACGTGTCGACATCGGGGGTCGTGCGCTCGCGCGGCCAGGCCAGGGCCACCGCGGACACGGGGCCGTCGCGCAGGACGCGGTACTTCACGTCGCGCCGCCGGTGGGCCCGGGCCAGCGACATCGGCACGATCACGACGCCGACGCCCGCGGCGACGGTGGCGATCGCGTCGGCGGTGTCCGCCGGAGGCGTGAAGGCCGGGGGGACGGCATCCGGGACCGTGACGTGTACCACGTCGTCGGCCGGGACGATCACGACCTCGCCCGCGAGATCGGCCAGATCGAGCTCTTCGGCCGCGGTCAGGTCGGAGTCCGTCGACATGACGACCACGGGCTGCTCCTCGTAGAGGCGGATCACGTGCAGGTCGTCGGCGTCGTCGAGGGGGAGGCGGACCAGGGCGGCGTCGACCTCGTCGAGGGCGGAGCGCTGCGTGGCCACGGGGACCTCGCGCAGTTCGAGGGTGACGTGCGGCATCCGCTCCCGCCACAGGGCGATCCACTTGCCGGGGGTCGCGCCCGGGATCGCGCCCAGGACGAACGAGCGCGGTTCTTCGGCGGGGGTGCGCTCCGGCGTCGCGCGGGCACGGGGAGCGGGTTTCTTCGCGCCGGTGGTCCGCTTCGTCGCGGACGGTTTCGCGCCGCCCGCCCGACGCGGAGCGCCGCCGCGTCCGCGGGATCCGCTGCCGTTCGCCATGGCTCCAGGCTATCCGCGTCGGTACGGTGGTCGGATGATCGGCATCCTCGCTCTCGTCTTCGCCGGCCTCGCGGCCCTGCTGCACGTGTACATCTTCATCCTCGAGAGCGTGCGATGGTCGCGTCCGGCGACCTGGAAGGTCTTCGGCATCGCCGACCAGCGCGCGGCGGACATCACCAAGCCGATGGCGTACAACCAGGGGTTCTACAACCTGTTCCTGGCCGTCGGCGCCGCGGTCGGCGTGATCCTCTGGGCCGTGAACGGTGTGGGCGACGTCGCCGGACGCACGCTGCTGATCTTCTCGCTCGGGTCGATGCTCGCGGCGGCCCTCGTGCTGGTGACCTCGGGCCGGAAGTACCTGCGCCCCGCGACCCTGCAGGGCACGCTGCCGCTGATCGGTCTGGTGCTGACGATCCTGGCCTGATCTCGAGGAGCGGATGCCGCGCCGTCCGGGCGTGACGGCTACGGCGCCCGGACGAACGAAAACCCGCACGCTCCGGAGAGCCGTGCGGGTCGTGTGTGCCGGGACGCGGCGCTCAGGCGGCCAGACGCAGCCCCCGACGATCGGTCGCGACGGCCTCGCCGTCGTTGATGATCTCGTCGTCTCCGATGAGCGAGCCCACGGCGATGCGCGCGTTGTGACCGACCTGCGTGCGAACGCCGATGTGGGCGCCTGCACCGATGACCGCACCCGCGCAGATGTGCGCGTGTGGCTCGATGCGGGCCTCCGGACCGATGACGGCGTCGGATTCGATCCACGCCCCGCGTCCGACTCGAACACCGGCCGCGATCTGCACGCCGGGTTCGACGTACGCGCCGTTCTCGACCAGCGCCGACGGGTGGACCTTCGCGCCGTGCGCGACGAGTCCCCGACCGTTGACGTGCTTGCGGTAACGCAGCGTCTCGCCGTGGTCGTTCTCGATGTCGATGTAGTTCTTTCCCACGATCCCCTCCGATCGGCCCTCGGGCTGGCCGACATGTATGACAACCGGTCGGGAATGCCTTCCATTCCCTCACATGCTTCTTCGTCGCCGTTATCGGAATCGGTTTTTTCGATGTCGAGACATCGTCGGCATGCTCTCCCGGTGAAGTTGTCCCCCTGTTCTCGCACGGGTGACCGGGAGCCACGGGCGGGTTGACAGGCGCGGCTCGGCGCGTCGTGTTTCTGCGCGGAGGGTCGGGGCGGTGCCCTGCGGACGCGGCCGTCCCGTGGGCGGGCGCCCGGGGTCAGGCGGGCTGGCAGGTGGGGCACCAGTACACGTTGCGTTCGCTGGTGGCCGAGGCCCCCAGGCTCGTCGCGCGGATGGGTGTCCCGCATCGCCGGCAGGGGGCTCCCTCGCGCCCGTAGACCCAGAACCGTCGACCGGGTCTGCTGTCACCGGTGAACGTGCGTTCCGGACGCGGGAGGTTCGCGCGGATCATGCGCTCGCCGAGGGCGATCGTCGCCTGTGCGTCGATCTCGGTGGCGGGGCGGGTGGGGGCGATACCGCGCACGAAGAGCAGTTCGTTGGCGTACACGTTGCCGAACCCGGCGACGTTCCGCTGATCCAGCAGGGCCACGTGAGC
>NZ_QAJB01000376.1:0-5989 GCF_003061325.1 Microbacterium sp. HMWF026 | reverse complement strand
GGGGCGCACCGCACAGAAAGCCACGACCATGACCCTCATCACCTCTCCCCCGCCCACCACCGCGACCCCGCCGACCGGGAGCCGCACCGACGCCGAAGGATCCCGGATGCCGGCACCCTCGGCATCCCTCCCGCACCTGCGTCTCGAGCGTCCCCTCGAGGGACGCGACGGCGAGATCCTGACCCCCGCCGCGCTCGCCTTCGTCACCGAGCTGCACGACCGCTTCGCCCGGCGTCGCCACGACCGGCTCGCTGCGCGCCTGCGTCGCCGCTTCGAGATCGGCACGGGGGACGACCCGCACTTCCGCGCCGACACGGCGCACATCCGCGAGGACCCCTCGTGGCGCGTGGCCGGAGCGGGTCCCGGCCTCGAGGACCGTCGGGTCGAGATCACCGGCCCCACCGACCCGAAGATGACCATCAACGCGCTCAACTCCGGAGCGCGGGTCTGGCTCGCCGACCAGGAGGATGCCACGAGCCCCACCTGGGCGAACGTCATCGGCGGACAACTGTCGCTGTTCGACGCGATCCGCGGGCAGCTGTCGTTCACGAGCGCCGAGGGAAAGCGCTACGAGGTCACCGCCGAGCGCACGCCCACCATCGTGATGCGCCCGCGCGGATGGCACCTGCCCGAGAAGCACGTGACGTTCATCGACCGGGCGGGGCGGGAGCTGCCGGCATCCGGTTCTCTCGTCGACTACGGCCTGTACGTGTTCCACAACGCGCACGCGCTGATCGCCGCGGGCCGGGGTCCGTACTTCTACCTGCCGAAGATCGAGTCCGCCGAAGAGGCACGGCTGTGGGACGACGTGTTCTCGTTCACCGAGGAGCGGCTGGGCCTGGCCCACGGCACGATCCGCGCGACCGTGCTGATTGAGACGCTGCCCGCGGCGTTCGAGATGGAGGAGATCCTCTTCGCCCTGCGCGACCACTGCGCGGGCCTGAACGCCGGCCGCTGGGACTACATCTTCTCGATCATCAAGACCTACCGCGGGCGCGGGGCGCGCTTCGTCCTCCCCGACCGCAGCGAGGTGACGATGACGGTGCCCTTCATGCGGGCCTACACCGAGCTGCTCGTGCGCACGTGCCACAAGCGCGGCGCCTACGCGATCGGCGGTATGAGCGCGTTTATCCCCAACCGGCGCAAGCCCGAGGTGACCGAGGCGGCGTTCGAGAAGGTCGCCGCCGACAAGCGGCGCGAGGCCGGCGACGGCTTCGACGGCACGTGGGTGGCTCACCCCGATCTCATCCCGGTGGCCCGCGCCGAATTCGACGCGGTGCTGGGGACGGCGGCGAACCAGCTGCACCGCACCCGAGACGAGGTGACGGTCGAGCCGGCCGACCTGCTCGACGTGCGCATCGGCCGGCCCGTGACCGCGGCGGGCGTGCGCGGCAACGTGTCGGTGACCCTGCGGTACATCGAGGCGTGGCTGCGGGGTCTGGGGGCCGTCGCGATCGACGACCTGATGGAGGACGCCGCGACCGCCGAGATCTCGCGCTCGCAGATCTGGCAGTGGATCCACCAGGACCACCGCACCGTCGAGGGGACCCCGATCACGCGCGACCTCGTCGAGCGGATCGTGACCGAGATGCTCGCCGAGACGCCGCGGTCCGAGGGCGACCGCTTCGACGACGCCGCCGCGGTGTTCCGCGAGGTGGCCCTGCGCGAGGAGTTCCCCGCGTTCCTCACGCTCCCGGCCTACGCGAAGTACCTCGACTGACGGGTGCCGGCACGAGCCCCCTCCCCGCCGCGGGAGGGGGCTCGCGTCATGCGGGCCGCGGGGCCGCGTGCGAGACGAAGCGCCGGGGCTTGCCCTCACCCAGGTCGATCAGCCGCTCGACGCGGGTGACGACGACCCGCTGATCGAGCAGCGCCTGCAGCGCCCGCCGCACCCGGGCGGCATCGCCCCCCGCGATCGTGACCTCGACCGCACCGTCGGGGGCCTGCACGACGGCCCAGCCGCGTGCGCCGTACGTCTGCAGTTGCTGAGTGAGATCGACCGAGGGGATGCGGCCGCCCGCCCCGGTGACGAACTCGGTGTGCTCGCGGCCCTCGAGGTCGGCGATGCCCACCGCTCCGTCCGCGAGCCGCACCAGGCGCCCGACGTCTCCCGTGCGATAGCGGACCAGGGGCAGCAGGGGGTTCTCGCCCGCCGTCACGACGAGCTCTCCGACGCCGCCCTCGGGCAGCGGCCGCCCCGCGGCATCCACGACCTCGACATGGACCCGGCGATCCAGCACGCGGAACGGACCGTCGTCGGTGCGCGCCGCGATCGGCCTCGTCTCGTGCAGACCGTAGACGTCGATCACCGGGCACGCGAAGGCGGCCTCGAGCTCGGCGCGCAGCGGCGCCGCCAGGGCCATCGCGCCCGAGAAGAGCGCGAGCGGACGCACGACGGAGCGGAGGTCGTCGCTCAGCAGCTCGGCCAGGCTCGTCGGGTTTCCCGAGATCACCTGCGGATCGGCGTCGGCGAGGAAGAGGGAGCGGTCGGATGCCACCCGCCAGGCACGCTCGTCGAGGTTCACCCGGGCCATGGCTCGGTGCGCGAACCCGCTGATCACCGAGACGTAGGTGAACGCCTGACGCTGCTGCAGCACCCACACCAGGGCCATCCTCTCCGCGTCCGGGCGCCACTCGACCCCGGCGCGGCGGACGAGATCGACGAGCAGATGGAACCCCCGCGCGACCTCTTCGACGTCGTCGGGGATGACGAGCGCCGCCCCGGTGGAGCCCGAGCTCGTGCCGTGGAGCAAGCGGTCGAGGTCGGCGTCGAGGGGGACGAACGCCGAGACGTCGCTCACGAGATCGGACCGACCGATGAGGGGGAAGTCCGCGAGGGTCTCCAGGCCCGTCATCCCCCGGTAGAACGGCAGCCTCCGGGCGATGGCGAGATGCTCGTCCATCCACCCCGCGAGCGGCAGCGGCCGGCGCGTCCGTTCGACCGCCTCCGCCGTCAGCCGGTCGCCGGTCGCGTGCACCCACGCGGGAGCGGCGGGGTGGGACCGCCAGCGGTCCAGGCGAGCCGCGGCCGCGGCGTCCAGGGTCGGCCAGCGTTCGGCATCCGTCAGCACCGCCGTCGCACCCGGGCGGTACTCCCCCAGCGCGAGAGGGTCGTCGGGATCGTGGGTCGCCGTCGTCAGGTCGCGGTCGGGCAGCGCCGACGTGCCGTGGTCACTCACTCGAGTACCTCGCCGCAGCCTCTCTGGCTCGGGCCTCCGCGAGACGCCGGGCGATCTCGGCACGGTGCTCGTGCGCCGCGTAGGCCTCGGCGAGGGCGCTGCTGCGGCGCAGGGAGTCCCGCGCCTGCCACAGCGCCTGCGCGGTCGAACGGTCCTCACCCGCGGGCAGGAACCCCGCCCACAGCAGAAAGGTGCGCGCGGCCTCCTCTCGCCGTTCGTCGTCGGACAACCAGTCGAGCGGGTCCACCACCGGTGCGAGCCGGAGCGCCAACGCGTCGACGGCGCGCATCGCCCGCGGACCGGCCGGCGACGGCCGGAACGGCTCGACGAGTTCTTCGCTGGCCAGCAGCCACAGACCGATCGCCGCCCCGCGGCGCACGCGCGGGTCGTCCGCGTGGGCGGCCGAGGCGCAGACCGCCCCGATCACATCGCCCGACAGGGCCGCGAGGGAGACCTCGTCGTCGAGGAACGGGCGCGGCACGCTTGACAGTCGGACGGCGACCGCGTCGAGCGCCGGGCCGGGGCTCGCGAGCGCCCAGGCCTCGGCCTCGGGGGGCGCGAGGGTCGACCACACCCGCAGGAGTTCGTCGGCGTCAGCCATTCAGCACCTCCGCCAGCTCGGCGCACGCCCGGGGAGCGTCGTCCATCGATTCGATGTACAGCAGGTCGTACCCCGCCGCCCGGGCGAGGGGTTCCACCTGCCGCGAGCTGTCGAGGACGACGAGAGTGCCCGTCGACAGCGTCGCGCGCACCTGCGCGGCGACCCCGGCTCGATCGGGATCGCCCTCGCCGAACATCGACACGAGCCCGTCGTCCGAGAGGACGACCAGATGGCGGCGTTCCCGGGAGGCCGGTTGCCTCCCGAGCGAGCGGCGCTCGAGCAGGTCGAGGGGGAACGTCGTCCCTCCGCCGAAGAACAGGGCGAGATCGCGCACCACGCGGACCGGGTCGCGCGAGAAGTCCTCGCTGCCCCCCACCTGGCCGGGCCCCGAGAAGCTCGCGACGCGGACGCGACCCCCGCCCCGCAGGATCGACAGCGCGAGGATGGTGCCGGCGAGCACCGCGGGCGAGCCGGTCTGCGGATCCGGCATCGAGCCGGACGAGTCGATGTACAGGTCGAGCGTGATGCTCGTCTCGCGCGGCAGCGGCTCGTCGGCGAGGAAGGAGCGGCGCCGCGTCGTGATCCCCGGCACCACGACTCCCCCGGCTCGGAGCGTCGCCGGCCAG
Organism: Microbacterium sp. HMWF026; assembly: GCF_003061325.1. Classification (NCBI taxonomy): domain Bacteria; kingdom Bacillati; phylum Actinomycetota; class Actinomycetes; order Micrococcales; family Microbacteriaceae; genus Microbacterium; species Microbacterium sp. HMWF026. The sequence continues at coordinate 1,583 of NZ_QAJB01000376.1, read as the reverse complement.
TCGAGGTCGGCCAGATCGTCGCCCGTCTCCCACGTCTCGACCGGTCCGGGCAGCTCCTCGGACGGCGTCGACGGGGCGCGCCGCGTCAGCGGACGCACCCACCGCGCGGCCTCGGAGCGGTACCACGCGGCGAGCACGGCATCCTGGTCCGCCGCGTCGTAGAGCTCGAGGGTCTCGGCGATCCCCAGGGCCTGTCCCGCCCCGCCCCCGTCCGAGCGCGTGACGCCGCTCGCGGGCCCGCGCCCGGGCATCTCGCGCGCGGGAAGCGGTTCGTGCAGTCTGCGATCGGCCAGCACCCGGCCGAGCTCCGGCCCGCCGGGCGGGGCCTCGTCGGCCGCGCACACCCCGCTCGGCATGCGCTCGAGCATCGCGCGATCGGCGACGATGTACGGCGCCATCAGCACACCGAACCGCAGCGCCCCCGACACCGCATCGCCCGCGAAGGTCCGCACGAGCTCGGCGAGAAGGTCGGCGTCCAGGCCGGGGCGCGTGATGGTCGCCTCGGCCAGTTCCCGCGCCACGCGCTCGGCCTCGACCCGCGCGGCGCGCACTCTGTCGTCGGCCCGGCGGCGGTACGGCTCCGAGGCCTCGACATCGGCCCGCCTCGGTTGCGGCAGCCGCGGCGCGGGCGGCGGCTGGACCGCGCAGAGCGTGCCCGGGGGCAGGTTCCACAGCAGCTCATACGTGCGCAGGTACACCCACCACAGCCGCCCTCCCGTGTCGCGCGAGGCGCGGAAGAGCGAGCGCGACAGCCGCGTGATCCCCGGTTCGCCGGGGCCGTCCCGCCGCCGCTGCAGCAGGGCCACCCGCGCGTTCACGAGCAGATCGGTCCACAGGTTCGCCAGCATCGCGAGGTCGTCATCGCGCAGCGATGTGGCTCCGGCGGCGACGAGGGTGCGCGCCAACTGGTGGCGGATCTTCAGCGCATCCAACCGTGTGCCGGGGGCGAGGGCGTGATGGCCGAGTTCGTGCGCGAAGACGCTCTCGAGCTCGTCCGCGCCGCCGAGGTCGGCGACCATCCGCGGGTCCACGACGATCTGCGGGGGAAAGGTGAACCACGCGGGTGCGCCGTGCTCCCTCCCCGCGCCCGGTCGCAGGGTGGCGTCGTGCATCCGCACGCCCCACAGCTGCTGGGCGCTCTCCCACGCGCGGCGGTCGTCGCCGGCGAGCGGCATCGTCTTCACGCGGACTCCGCCACGTGGACCCAGGCCAGGTACGACTCCGAGAAGGTGACGAGGGATGCCGTGGCCCCACCGCCCCGGGGCGCGGCGGCGGTCGGCTCCGCGGGGAGCTCCGTCAGCCTAGACCCCCAGACATCGGCCTCGACTCGCCACCACCGCTGCGCGGTGCGCACGGCGAAGGCGCCCGGCTCGGCGAGCGACCGGGCATCGGCCGGGGGCGCCGTCCACGCGCCGCCGAAGCCCGCGAAGCCGCCGATCGCGCACACGTACCCGCGGCTCGCCGTGCGGCCGGGCCACCAGAACCGGTCGCTCCGCTGACGGTCGGTGAAGGCCCGCAGATCCGCCTCGGCGAGACCGAGCGCGGCCGCCGCGGCCGGTGGCGGGACGTCGACGATGCGGGCC
>NZ_QAJB01000375.1:0-1487 GCF_003061325.1 Microbacterium sp. HMWF026 | reverse complement strand
GGGCGGTGTGGGCCGCGCTGTTGCGACATTTGCGGGGCGGTGTGGGCTGCGCAGGTCCGGTGGGGTCATCGCGCGGTGGCAGGGTGGGAGTCAGGCTAGCGAGGGGGGACGGCGGATGGATTCGGCACCCGCACTTTTCGAGGCGGCGACGGCGGGGGATCTGCCGGCGATCACGGCATTCCTGGCGGATGCGGACCTGACGGTCAGTGGCCTCGAAACGCCGTCCCTCCGGCTCTGGGTGCGCCGGGATCCGGCGGGCGCGATCCGGGGAACGACCGGCTTCGAGTTGAGCGGGGACCGCCGACACGCACTGATTCGCAGCGTGGCGGTGGATGCTCGAGACCGCGGTAGGGGATGTGGCCGCGCCTTGGCGCTCTTCGCGCTCGACCGCGCGGCGGAGGACGGCGCGCGCACCGCCTGGCTGTTCAGTCGACGGTCGGGCCCGTTCTGGCAGTCGCTCGGGTTCGAGACCGCCGATCGTGACCTGCTCGCGGAAAACCTCGCGGACACGTCTCAGGTTCGACTCTTCGTGCGGACGGGGCAGTTCGAGCGGGAGGTCGCGTGGTCGCGCGCGCTGTGAGGCGCCGTTCGACACGAAGGGGAAGGTTCGGGCTCGAGGCGCGGTCGTCGAGAGCCGGAATGTTCCCGGGGGAAGTCGGAACGTGCTCAGGGACAGTAGGCACGTTTGCGGAGACGCCGAGATGGTTTCTCGAGACGGCCGGGCTCATGGTTCGTTGCGCCGTCGCCACACCGACGAGGGCGATCACGGTGACCGGCGCGGCGCGGCATGATGTGGTGCCGTGCGGTGCGGTTCGTCTTCGTGGGTGGGCAATGCAGCTCGTCTTCACGTGGGGCGGTGTGCTTCGACTCCGTCCGCGGGCGCTGCAGATCGTCGCCGTTCGCGGGCGATGCGAGGTGACTTCGTGAGTGAGCGGTGTGCTTCGTCTCGGCGCACGTGAAATGGGGTTCGTGCCCGCGTCAGAACGGCGGCGGGTCGGCACCGTAGGAGCCGCCGAGGGGTGACGTCCACGTGAGTCCTGCGTCGGGGGAGGAGGTCGGCATCCACCCGGATTCGTGTTTCAACCGATGGTGATGGCGACATGTCGGATCGAGGTTGTCATGGTCGGTGGTGCCGCCATCGGCCCAGGCATCGCGGTGGTCGATGTCGCAGTCCGCTGCTGCGCGGCCGCAGCCGGGGAAGACACAGGTGGGGGAGGTCACGCCCAGCCACCGCCGCAGCGCGACAGGGACGCGGTACGTCTTGCGATCCAGGGTGAGGGGAGTGCCGTCGATGGGATCAGTGAGGAGGCGCACCAACGACGTCGCCTCGCCGGCGAGGCGCCGCGCGGTGTCGAGGTCGATCGGGCCATAGCCGTCGAGGGTCGCCGATTCGGTGCTGTGCCCGAGAAGCGCGAGGACGGGGATCGTCACGATGACGGTGGGGCGAGATGCCCGTGGGGACGGCCGACCCGCGGTCGCCGTGAGAG
>NZ_QAJB01000374.1:0-2217 GCF_003061325.1 Microbacterium sp. HMWF026 | reverse complement strand
GAAGGGCGCTCCGAAAAGGTCGGTGCCGGTGCCGCGTACCTGGACCGTGCCGGGGCGCGAGAAGTCCACGCCCTCGAGCTGCCACGTCACCGCGGCGCTGCGCAGCGTCGAACCGGCGTAGCGCAGGGCGACCGTCTCGGGCATCGTCGGCGTGACGCCGACAGCGGTGGCGACCGAGACCGGCTCGGCGCCGACGACGGCCGTTCCGGCGATGCGCCACTGCTGGTTGCCGCCGCCGTTGGACGTCCACAGACCGACCGCCGCCCCGGGCGTGGAGCTGCCGCCGTTGACGTCGAGCACGCGTTCGGCCGCGACGTTAAGGACCGAGTAGTACGTGCCGTCGACGGTGGATGCCATCCACTGCAGGGAGGGGTCGGCCGCCGCCGCGGTCGGGTCGGCGTCGACGAGCGCGGTGCCGCCGCCCCGTGAGGCCAGGAACTTCCCCGTGCCGTTCTGCAGCGTGAAGCGGTGCCGGTTGGTGCCCTCACCGTCGATCGTGCGCACGGTCCAGGACTGCGCGCGCGCAGCCTCGGCCGTCGTGGCCGGGGCCCGGACGGCCAGGGTCGACGACGCGTCGAGGGCGAGGCCGCTCTGCAGTCCCGTCAGCTGAACGGTCTGCCCGTCGCGGAAGGCGGCGGCGTCGGCGGAGACACCCGAGACCCCGTCGATCTGGAAGGTCACGACCGACTTCGCGGGGATGGTGAGGGTGGCGGTGCGGGATGCCGTGTCCACGGCGACCGGTTCTCCGCGCACGAGCGCGTTCGAGGACGGCGCATCGACGGTCGACTGGGTCGTCACGATCGGGGTGACCGTCGCCCCGGGAGCGATCGCCCCGAAGTCGCGCAGGTCGATCTCGACGGTGCGGTCCGCGTCCTCGGCGTTGACGTGGACGATGGTCGCGCCCGTGCCGTCGGCGTCGAGCGCCGCGGTGGACTGCGCGTCGTCGGTCGCCATCAGGTGCGCCCCGGGCGTGATGAAGTGGGTGAAGTTGCGCACGGTGTTGAACTTCTCGTTGGTCAGCACCTTGCACGAGGGGTCGGCCTCGCCGTCCGCGATACGTCGCTCGGACTTGCCCTCGGCGTTGCAGTCGAAGTCGATGAAGACGCTGCCCCAGTTCAGCTTCTCGACCTTCTCCATGTTGTAGAGGTCTTCGACGGGCTGCCAGAACACCCACGCGTCCGGCTCGAGCTCGCGCAGGTCGCCCACGATGTGCTGCGCCATGCCGATGCCGTTGTCGATGTCGTTCGTGACGAAGCCCTTGTCCTGCGCGGTCCAGTTGCCCTCGACCTCGCTCATCCAGAGCGGCTTGTCCGCGGCCTTGGCGATGTCGCGGACCACTGGACGCCCGTCGGTGCCGTAGGTGTGGACGTTCAGCTGGTCCACGAGCGCCTTGGACTGCGCCGACCACGCGTTCCAGTTGGTGGCGAAGATGCCGGGGTTGGTCTCGTCCATCGCCGAGATGACGGCGTCGGTCGTAGTGCTCGGCTGCGCCAGACGCGCCGCGAGCGCTTTGACCATGGCATCCTGCGCCTGCGGTCCGATGTGAGCGCCCTCTTGACGTCCACCGGTCGGCCAGGTCGCCCCGTCGGGGATCTGCGTCGACCAGTAGTTGGTGTTGGGCTCGTTGAACGGATCGATCGTGTCGAAGGTGATGCCGTGCTTCTTCTCGAGCTCGTCGACGACGGTGACGAGGTAGCCGGCGAACTTGTCCATGTCGGCCGGGGCGAGCTGCTCGCTGGTGGCGTTGTTGATGCCTCCCGAGGCGTAGCCGCTCTGCGTGAGGAAGTACGGCGGCGAGTTGCTGAACGCCTCCCAGTGGGTGACCTTGTCCTTCAGCGCGTCGAGCCACCAGCGCTGACCGGCATCGGCGTCGAAGTCGTACGAGGCGGGGTCGTCCGGATTCCACGCCGCCTTGTAGCGGTCGCGATCGGCGTAGGTCGAGGTGATCGGCCCCTTCGCGTCGCTCGCGGCGAGGTCGGGGTTCCAGAATCCCGGCACCGCTCCACCCGGGCGCAGGTACGAGGGCACGTCGGTGGCATTGCCGCCGCCGATGTTGTACCGGGCGATGTTCAGGTTGAGCCCGTCATCGCCGAAGACGGCGTCGTAGAGCTTCTGCCGGACGTCGGCGGGATAGCCGCCGGTCGCGTTGGCGAACCAGACGAGGCTCGTGCCCCACCCCTCGAAGGGCTTCTCGGACGCGGTGGCGGGGTTGGGGGT
>NZ_QAJB01000373.1:11647-19871 GCF_003061325.1 Microbacterium sp. HMWF026 | reverse complement strand
GGCATCCCCTCCCGGAATCGGGCGCCCTCCCGGCAGCGTCGTCACGACGGCCTGTCAGGTGTTGTCGGGGTCGTGGAAGGTGCGCACGACGTGGTCGAGAGCGTGGACGGTCAGATCGAGAGAATCCACATCGATGCGCTCGTTGTGGCCGTGGAAGAGGCGTCGGAAGGTGCCGTAGTCCCATCGCTCGCTGAGCACGCCGAACCCGTAGGCGGGGATGCCGCGGCGGCGGTAGAACCTGCCGTCGGTGCCGCCGATCCCGAGCATGGGCAGAAGCTGCGCGCCGGGATACGCACGGCGCACGGCGCTTCCGAGCGCAGCGTAGAGAGGCGTGTCGATCGGCGAGATCGTGGACTCCCCGAACCAGTCGCCCTCGATGTCGATGTGCTCGAGCAGGTCTCCGAGCGCATCGCGCAGGTACCCCCGCACATCGTCGGGGGTGACACCCGGAAGGATGCGGATGTCGAGCTGCACGGTCGCCTCGCCCGGGATGACGTTGGCCTTGTCCCCCGCGCGGATGACGTTGGGCGAGATCGTCGTGTGGGTCGACGCGTGCGCGAAACCGTTCAGCTCGCCGAGCCCGTCCACGCCCTCGAAGAACCTCAAGGGATCGGTGACCGCGGACCGCAGCTCCGGGTCGAGGTCGAGGGCCCCTGCGTACGCGCGCCACTGCGGGGTGATCACGGTGGGACCTCGGAAGCGCGCCAGGCGCGTCACCGCCTCGGCCGCGATGACCGCGGCACTGCGCGTCCCCCACGGCGCGGAGCCGTGTCCCGGTACGCCCCGCACGCGCAGCGAGCGGCCCGCTCCGCCCTTCTCTCCCACCATCACCCCGAGCGAGGGCGCCGGTCCGGCGTGGGCACCGCCGGATTCGGTCAGCACGAAATCGGCGTCGATCAGATCGAGCCGGTGCTCGGTCAGCCATCCGACCCCGAAACGGCTGCCGCTCTCTTCGTCGGCGACGGCCGCGAAGATGAGGTCGCCGCGCGGACGGAAACCGCTCGTGGCGATCGCGCGGGTGACGACGGCGTACGCGGCGGTGAGGTTCAGCATGTCGATCGCGCCGCGTCCCCAGAGCACGCCGTCGACGATCTCGGCGGCGAACGGGTCGCGCTCCCATCCCGCGGCTTCGACGGGGACGACGTCGGTGTGCCCGACCAGGGCGAGCGACGGTGCGCCGCGATCGGTGCCTCCGATGCGGACGATCAACGACTGGCGTCCCGGGTGCGGCTCGACGACGACGCCCTCGACACCCGCCCCGGCGAAGAACTCCTGCAGGGTGCGCACCTGACGCCACTCCTGACCCGAATCGGGGGTGCCGTCGTTGACGGCGGCGTTGCGGATCAACAGCTGCAGCAGCTCGACCGTCTGCTGTGCGAGAGACGTGTCACCGGTCATGACGCGGCCTCGCGCGAACGCCCCGGGATCGCGTCGATGAGATGACGCGTGTACTCCTCACGGGGCCGGGTGAGCACGTCGGCGGTCGCGCCCTGTTCGACGACCCTGCCGCTCTGCATGACGACGACGCGATCCGAGATCTCGCGCACCACCGCGAGGTCGTGGCTGATGAACAAATACGAGACGCCGAGATCGCGCTGGAGGTCGACGAGCAGATCGAGGATCTGCGCCTGCACCGACACATCCAACGCCGAGACCGCCTCGTCGAGGACGACCAGGTCGGGACCGGTCGCCAGCGCGCGCGCGATGGCGACGCGTTGGCGCTGGCCGCCCGACAGCTCGGCGGGCCGACGCCGGGCCGTGTCGGCCGGCAAGGCCACCCGATCGAGCAGATCGCGCACGCGGGCCGCTCGGGCCGCTTTGTCGCCGACGCCGAACGCGCGCAGCGGCTCGTCGACGACGTCGGCGATCGAGAACCGCGGATCGAGCGAGGCGTAAGGACTCTGGTACACGAGTTGGAACCGTCGACGCAGCGACCGCACCTGCTCCCGCCCGGCGGCGACGAGATCGATGCCGTCGAAGCGGATGCCGCCGGCCGTGGGCTGCTCCAGGCGCAGGGCGAGTCGTGCCGTGGTGCTCTTGCCCGAACCGGACTCCCCCACGACGGCGAGGGTCTCTCCGCGCTCGAGGGTGAACGAGACATCATCGACGGCGACGAGCCGCCGGCGCCCGGGGAGCGCGAATTCCTTGCGCAGTCGGGCGACCTCGAGGAGGGGAACCTGCGGTTCGCCCCGGTCGGGTGCCGTCCCGCTCTCGCGGCGGGGGCGAGCGACGCCCGGGCTCGCCAGCCCCGGTGCGGCGTCGATGAGCGCTCGCGTGTAGGGGTGCTGCGGCTGCTCGAGGACCACTCGCGCGGGACCCTGCTCCACGATGCGGCCGTGCTGCATGACGATGATGCGATCGGCCCTGTCGGCCGCCACGCCGAGGTCGTGGGTGATGAGCAGGACCGCCGTCCCGAGCGTGTCGGCGAGCGTGTCGATGTGGTCGAGGATCTGCTTCTGCACCGTGACGTCGAGGGCGCTCGTGGGCTCGTCGGCGATCACGAGCTCCGGCTCGGCCGCCAGCGCCGTCGCGATGAGCGCGCGCTGGCGCATCCCGCCCGAGAACTGGTGCGGGAACTGCTTCGCGCGCGCCTCGGGTTCGGGGATGCCGGCGAGCTCCAGCAGACGGACCGCCTGCGTGTCGGCCGCACGGCGCGAGGCGAGCCCGTGGATGACGAGCGGCTCGGCGACCTGCCTCCCGACACGCGTGACGGGGTTGAGGCTCGTGCCCGGGTCCTGGGGGATCAGACCGATCCGGCGGCCCCGTACGCCACGCCAGGCGCGCGGTGACAGTCGGGTGAGATCCTCGCCGGCGAAGCGGATCGCGCCGGCGTCGACCCGCGCGTTGCGGGCCAGCAGATGGATGACGGCGTGCGCGGTCGTGCTCTTGCCCGAACCGGACTCGCCCACGATCGCCACGACCTCACCACGCCCGACGCTGAACGAGATATCCGCCACGGCCCTTCGCGACTCCCCCTCGACCGTGTACGAGATGGTCAGACCGTCGACCTCGAGCAGAGGGCCGGGCAGCGCGGTCATCGGTTTCCTCCGTTACGTTCGAGGGCGCGTGAGATGCGGTTGGCCGAGAGCACGACCGCGACGATCACCACCCCCGGGAGAGTCGTCAGCCACCAGGCGATGGCGAGGTAGTCACGCCCACCCGACACGAGGGAGCCCCACTCCGGCGCGGGTGGAGGCGCGCCGAAGCCGAGGAACGACAGCGACGAGATGGCCAGCACCATGACCCCGAACTCCAGGGCCGCCAGTGCGACGACCGGCCCGGAGGCATTGGGCAGGACGTGGCGCGTGAGGATCGTGTACCACCGGACGCCGGAGACGCGGGCCGCTTCCACGTAGACCGCCGTCGCGACCTGCAGGACCTCCGCACGCATGACGCGGGAGAACGACGCGACGCTCGCCAGCCCCACCGCGATCGCGACGTTGATCGTCCCGAACCCGAGGGCGGTGATCAGGGCGAGCGACAGGAGCAGGCTCGGGATCGCCAGCAGCACGTCCATGAAGCGCATGATGACGTCGTCGACGACGCCCCGGAGGAAGCCCGCGAGCAGGCCGAAGACTGAGCCGACGGCGAGCCCCACGAGGACCGCGACGCTCGTTGCGACGAGCGAGGTGGCCGACCCGTGGACGACGCGCGAGAACAGGTCGCGACCGAGGTTGTCCGTGCCGAAAGGATGTTCCGCCGAGGGCGGTTGCAGTCGATTCCGCGCGACGCCCTCGATCGGGTCCCACGAGGTGAACCAGGTCGGCGCCACGGCCCAGAGCACGACGACGGCCAGCACGATGACGGCGAGGACGAGGGTGGGCTGACGCAGGACGGAACGGATGCCGCGCGCGGCACGTGACCGACCCGCATCCTCACGCCGAGGACGTCGACCGCCCCGCGAGGAGGACTGCTTCTGGACGGGGTCCGCGGGTTCTGCGGGGGCGGTGAGGATGATGGCCATGGTTCCTCCGGCTCAGACGGCGACGAGCGCCGAGCGGGCGAGCGTGATGCGGCGGTCGATGACCGGGTAGACGAGATCGACGAGCAGGTTCGCGACGACGAAGACCAGCGCCGCGAAGACCACCACGATCTGCACGACCGGAACATCGCGGTTGTTGACGGCGGTCACCACCAACCTCCCGATCCCCAGCCGCGAGAACACCGTCTCGGTCACGACGGCGCCGGACAGCAGGCCGCCCACGAGCACGCCGCTCATGGTGAGGGTCGGGATGACGGCGTTGCGCAGGGCATGACCGAATTGCACGCGCGCCTCGCCCGCACCCTTCGCGCGGACGACCTCGATGAAGGGCTGGGCGAGGGCCGAACGCAGACTGCGCGACAGCAGCTGCGCGATGAACGCCCCCGAGGGGATGGCGATCGTGACCGCCGGAAGGACGAGACTCACGAATCCCTGGTCGCCCATGGCGGGGAACAACCGCAGCTGGAACGAGAACGCCTGCAGCAGCAGCAGACCGATCCAGAAGACCGGGATCGACACGCCCACGGGCGGGATCGAGAACAGCAGGTTGCGCAGCCACTGCGTGGGCGCGAGCGAGGCTGCCAACGCCAGGACGGTGCCGAAGACCACGGCCAGCACGAGAGCGAGACCGGTCAGCGCGAGGGTCGACGGCAGGGCTTCGGCGAGCAGGTCCGCCGCCGAGCGCCCGGTCTGCGTCGATGCGCCGAAGTCGCCCGTGAGGGCGCGCCCGAGCGCCGTGAGGTACTGCTCCCACAGCGGCCGGTCGAGCCCGAGCTCGGCGCGCAGCCGCGCCACCAGTTCGGGATCCACCGCCTCCTGCTCCGCGCCGCCCGCGACGAGCGCCGCGGCGTCCCCGGGCAGCAGGTAGAGGACGAGGAACGAGATCGTGTATGCCGCCCAGAGGACGATGAGCCCCTGTCCGACTCGGCGCGCGATATATGTCCGCCACATGATGATCCGTTCCTCGTCCCTGCTCCCGCGGCCTTACTCGGCGATCCAGGCGTCGTAGAAGTCGAGTCGGCTCGACGCCTCGAACGTGAGGCCCTGCACCTTGGACGCCGCGGTGATGGTGGTGGAGAGCTCGTAGATCGGGATCGTGATGCCCTCGGTGATGAGGGCGCGCGCCGCCTCGTCGACGACGCTCTGCCGCGCCGCGGGATCCGTGATCGCCGACTGCTCGTCGAGCAGGTCGTCGACGGCGGAGCGGGTGGTGCGCCGCGTGTTGCCCTTCGGGTTGTCCGCCGTGAAGACGGTGCGCAGCACGTCCGGGTCGGACCGCGTCAGGTTGCCGTAGACGAAGTCGTAGGTGCCGTCGGCCGATGCCGCCTGGGAATCGGCGATGCTCGCGAACTTCACCTGCAGGTCGACACCCACCTCGCGCAGCTGCTGCTGGACGAGCTCGAGCACTTCCTTGGGCGACTGCCAATAGGTGACGAGGAAGCTGAGCTTGTCACCGCCCTTCTCGCGGATGCCGTCGGCTCCGGGGGCCCATCCGGCGTCGTCGAGCAGCGTGCGCGCGGCGTCCGGGTCGTAGGTCAGAACGTCGCTGAGGTCGGTGAAGAACGGCGTGGAGGAAGCGAGGGGCGAGACGGCCACCTTGTCCTCGGGCCCGAGCAGGGTCGACGTGATCTCTTCGCGGTCGATGCTCTTCTGAATGGCCAGGCGCACGTCGGGATCGGCGAGTTTGGGCGTCGACTGGTTGGCGTAGAGGTTGTAGACCACTCCAGGGTTGGCGCGGGTCTGGCTCGTGTACCCGTCGCCGTCGAAGAGGACGGCGTCGGTCGCCGAGATGCCGGTCGTGGCGTCGATCTGCCCCGACTGCAGGCTTCCGGTGCGGTTGCCCGCCTCGGGCACCACGACGTACTCGATCGCGTCGAGGTACGCCTCGCCGCTATGACCGTTGGTCGAGGGCCCCCAGTCGTACCCCTGACGACGGACGAGGGTCGCACCCTGGTTCGGCGTGTAGTTCCCGACGGTGAACGGTCCCGAGCCGGCGTAGTCGCCGAGGCAACGGTCGGCCTGGCTGACCGCCGCGGTGGCGGGAGACAGCAGGCCCAGGCTGAAGGTGGACGTCGCCTGGAGGAACTGCGCGCTCGGACGCGAGAACGTGATCGTCACCGTCTTGGCATCCGTGACCTCGATGCTCTCGAGGTCGGCGAGATAGGACGAGCCGAGCGGCGCCTTCGCCCCGAGTGCCTGGATGGCTTCGAAGTTGGTCTTCACCGACGCTGCGTCGATCGCGGCGCCGTCGGCGTAGGTCGCGCCGTCGCGGAGCGTGAACGTGAAGCTCGTCGCATCGTCGTTGACCTGATAGTCCTCAGCGAGCCACGGCAGGATCTCGCCGGTGTCGGGGTCCTGGACGGTCAGCGACGCGACCGTCTGGCGGGCGATGGCGATCGCGTCGTTGTTGCCCACCTGCTGCGGGTCGATGCATTGACTGTCGACCGAGATGGCGAAGGTCAGGGTGCCACCCGAGACGGGTTCGCGGGAGGGTGTCGGTGCAGAGCTCGTGCTCGTCGAGCTGCAGGCGGAGAGAACGAGCGCGGCGCCCACGGCCGCGACGACCGGGAGCACGCGGGAACGGGTTCGAAGAAGAGGCATGCGATCCAGGTTGATGCGTGCGGGCCGTCCCCGCCTTCGAGGGCGTCACGCCGGGAAAAACCCCGACGCGGGGCTTCACGCGCGGTCACAGGCCGTCATGTCGTTGCCCCGTCGCGAAGCGCGCGCCAACGCGGCGGGGCGTCGAGCGGCACAGGTCGGCGGGGTCGCCTCGGACACGACCGGAGGGTGCCGCACCGGCCCGGCAGCGTCTCAGTCCCGGACGACGGCGTCGGCGAGGATCCGGCCGATCACCGGCGTGAACTTGAAACCGTGGCCCGAGAACCCCGCACCGACCACGACCGGGCCGAAGCGGTCGAGCACGAAGCGCGAGTCGGGCGTCGACGTGTACGTGCAGGTGATCTCACTGAAGTCGTCGGGGTCGACACCGGGGAGCCATTCGCGGGCGTATCGAACGAGCGCCGCCGTCAGGGCGGGGTCCGGGGTGAAGCTGCGGCGGTCGGGGTCGGTCTCGGGGCCGGCGGCGTGCCAGCCCGCCTTCACGCCCTCACCCGGTGTGAACATTCCGTAGATGCCGGCCGGGAACCACGCCGTCTCGCGCGCGTCCGGTGCGGGCAGGTGGTTGAACCCCGGCCACACCGTCGCCGCATCTCGCGGGGCGAAGTGCGCCGGCTGCTCCTGCGTGACGCGCAGCCGCGGCAGTGCGCGCGCGGCATCCGTCGTCCCCAGGACCCGCGACGTCCACGCACCGGCGGTCGTGACGACGCGACGCGCGCGCACCCGACGCTCACCGGACTCGTCCACCGCGCGGAAGGCCACGTGATCGTCGTCGCGCACGTCGAGGTCCTCGACCCGCGTTCGGCCGTGTACCCGACCGCCGAGCGCCTCGACGCGACCCAACAGGGCAGCGACCGACGCGTCCGCGTGCAGACGCCCCGCGTCGGGGGTGTGCAGTACCGGCCCGTCGAAACGGATGCCGGGCCACCGCCGGTGCGCCTCACCGGCGTCGAGCAGGTCCGCGTCGAAACCTCCCGCGCGGATGGCTGCCGCCGTGGACTCGAGGTCGCGGCTGCCGCCGTGGGTCACGATCCCGGTGACGGTCAGCAGCGCCGCGCTGCTCTCGTCCTCGAGCTCGCGCCAGAGCACCCGCGCCTCGCGGAGCCAGGTCAGGTACGTCGCCTCGTCGTAGGCGACGTTGAAATTGCGCGAGGCGCCGTGCGAGGCGCCGCGGACGTGGCCCGGCTCGAACTGCTCGAAGACCTCGACCGACACCCCTCGCCGAGCGAGCTGCCAGGCGGTCGCCGCGCCCATCGCCCCCGCACCGATGACCGCGACGTCGACGGATTCCTCGCTCATGCGACGGAGGGGGTCAGCGTCTTGGCGAAGCAGCGGGAGCCCGCGAATCGCACATAGGGCGGGAAGGTCTCGATCGGGTGGTAGCCGATGCGCTGGTAGAGCGTGATGGCCTCGGGCTGACGGTCACCCGTCTGCAGGATCAGCCGATTGGCCCCGCGCTCGACGGCGAGGTCCTCCAGCGCCGCCATGAGGGCACGGCTCGCGCCGCTGCCACGCGCACGCCGCTGCACGAAGACGCGCTTGACCTCGAGTTCCTCACCCAGCGCGCGCAGCGCCGCGTGACCGACGGCCTCGCCGTCGGCGTCGAGGACGAGGACGACGTCGACG
>NZ_QAJB01000373.1:4082-11637 GCF_003061325.1 Microbacterium sp. HMWF026 | reverse complement strand
GCGAAGTCCTGCGCGAGGAGCGCCGCGGTCTCGTCGTCGAAGGCGGCGAACACCTCGGCGTACCGCGGTGAGATCTCATCGTCCATCGCCGCGCGCAGTGCCACGGCACGCTCGTCGGACCAGGCGACGCGTTCGATCGTCCAGGCGGAGTGCGGCGCGGTCATCCCGCCAGTATCACCGGAGGCGGTCCGTCCCGAGCGCTCGACGGAAACGGCCGGTAACACGGCGGGAGCCCCGTCGCCGCCGGGGCGTTCCTCCCGCCGTCGCGCCCCCCACGCCACGATCAGCGCGATCAAGACCGCGGCGGCGCACACCGAGGTCGCGATCCCGAGCGTCGTCGTCGTCGGCATCCCGTCGGCGCCCAGCAGGATCCCGGTCGCGAGGGCGACGAAGAACGTCGCCGACAGGCGCTGGGTCAATTGCAGGAAGGATGCCGCGACCCCGTGCAGCGTGGACGGGGCGAAGCCGAGGGTGACGGCGCGCAGGGCCGGCTCGACCAAGCCGCCGGCGAAACCGAGCGCGATCTGAATCAGGACGACCGCCGGGAACAGCCACCCGGAGTCCGCGAGAACCGTCACGGTGACCAACGCCAGGAGGCACATCAGCTCGATGGCCAGCCCCGCGGAGATCACCGTCGAACCGAACCGCGCGTAGATCCCCGCGCTCGCGCGCGAGGTGAACAGACGGGCGAGGGACGCGGGCACGAGCCCCGCAGCGATGAGGAACGCCGGCAGCTGCTGCGCCTGCAAGAAGTAGACGGCGATGACGGTCGACAGGGCCAGCAGGCTCCCGAACCACAGCAGCGCGACGACGTTGCCCGCGACGAACCCGCCCGAGCGCAGGAGCGCAGGCGCGAACAGCGGCAGACGACCGCGTCGCGCGTACACGCGTTCCCACCCCACCAGCGCGACCACCAGAACCGCCACCGCGCCGAACGTCCCGATCGCCTGGGGCGGCGGCATCCCGGGGTCGATGACCGGAAGGGTCACGCCGACGACGATGGCGCCGAGAAGCGCGATCCCGGGGATGTCGAGGCCCGAGGTCAGTCGGGCGGGACGAGCGCGGGGCAGGGAGCGCATCCCGCGCCACACGGCGACGGCGGCGAAGGGCACCGGAGTCAGCAGCACGGCGCGCCAGCCGAGGTCGGAGGGGAGCACCCACAGCAGGATCCCCGCGGCGAGAGGGCCCACGATCGCGGCGAGCGCCCCGACGGCGGAGTACGCGCCGAGGGCCCGCACCCGCGCGGATCCCCGCGTCGTGTCCTGGATGATGCCGAGCACTTGGGCGCTGATGAACCCCGCGCCCAGACCCTGCGTCAGGCGACCCGCCACGAGCAACCACGCCGACGGGGCCAGGGCGGACGCGATCGCGCCGAGAAGGAACACGAGCATGCCGGCGACGAAGAGCTCGCGCCGGCCGAAGGCGTCGCCGAGGCGGCCGGCCGGCACGAGACCCAGACCGAAAGTGAGGGAATACGCGGCGAGGAACCACTGCACGACCGACGTCGTCGCGTGCAGCGACGACGTGACGGTGGGCGCCGTGTAGGCGATGATCGTCGCGTCGAGCAAGGTGGCGAAGCCCGCGGCGAGACAGCACGCGAGTGCCGCGCGCGCGCTCGCCCCGGGGGAACCGTCGGGCGAGGTCACCCGGCCCGGACCGCCTCGATCGACGCGCCCTCCCGCGGTTCGATGCCGTACGCGGTGACCACGCCGTGCGCCCGCGCCGTGGGGGTCTTCTCGCCCGCCTCGATCCGCACCGACAGCCGATTCTCGGCGGGCGGAAGCGGGCACGTGGCGAAGTCCGTGTACGCGCACGGCAGGTTCACCGCACGATTGAAGTCCACGACCACCCGGTCGTCGGCATCCGGTTCGTCGATCGAGAGCGAACGATTCGCCGCGTACGTGGTGTCTCCGCTCGTGGCATCCGTGAACAAGACGTTCAGCGTCCCGGGCACGTGACCCGGGAAGGTAACCAGACGTCTCGTCTCGTCGCCGAGCACCAGCTCGAGGTATCCCGGCGACTCGTAGACGTGCGAGATGCCGTCCACCGCCGCACCCACCTCGTGCGGACGCGGAACGACGTAGCGCACGAATCGCGCCTGCACCCGCCATCGCGGGTCGGGGGCGTAGGACGGCGTGCCCGAATACGCGGACAAGAACGCGAAGTCGGGCCGACGGGGGCGAAGGATGTCGCGCCCCCCACGGCGCGCCACCTCGATCACGCCCCCGGCGAACCCGACGGTCTCTGCCGCGCGCTCCGCGATCGGACCGAAAGCGTGCACCCCCTCGATCCGTCGACCGTCGACCACCAGCGACTCCCCCGCGGCGAGGGCGACCACCGGCCCGCCCTCGGAGGTCTGCCACCGTCCCGGGATACCCGGGTAGGTCTGGGGCTCGGGTTCGAGCCAGAAGAGCGCCGCCACCGCCAGGAAGCCGTGCGGGTCGGCGCGCCGCTGCTCGTGGACGCGGTGCCAGTCCTCCCATTCGCGTGCGAATCGCGCGCGGTCGACGGTGTCGTGTGCCGTGGTGCTCATGGTCGTCCTCGATTCAGCGTGCCGACGTCGCCGCGAGACCCGCGGTCGCCTGCGGGAGCGGAAGGCCCAGGTTCTCACGCAAGGTGCGGCCGCTGTACTCGGTGCGCAGCGAGCCGCGCTCCTGCAGCAGCGGCACGACGCGGTCGACGAACTCGTCGAGACCCGAGGGCACCACGTGCGAGCCGAGGACGACGCCGTCCGCGCCGCCCTCCTGCACGAAGCCGTCGAGCTGGTCCGCGACCTGCTCGGGTGTCCCGACGTAGCCCGGTCCCCGCGCGACCTCGTGCGCGAGACCACGCAGAGTGAGACCCTTCTGCTCGGCGAGCTCGCGCCAGGTCCGCACCGTCTGGAATCGGTCCTGGAAGATGAACGCCCGCCCCTGGATGAAGGTCGGCGCCTCGGGATCCGGGTCGACGTCGGGCACGGGGCCGTCCAGGTCGTAGCTCGACAGGTCGCGGTTCCACACCTGCTCGAAGGTCACCTGGATCGTGCGGTCGCTGAGCTGCTGCTCGAGGATGTGGCGGGCCTTCTCCTCGGCCTCGGCACGGGTGTCTCCGAGGACGAACGACGCCGACGGCAGGATCTTGACGTGCTCGGGGTCGCGCCCGAGTTTCGCGGCCCGCTCGGCGATGTCCGCCGAAAAGGCCTTGCCCTCGGCCAGCTTCGAGTACGGGGAGAAGATGACGTCGGCGGTGGATGCCGCGAAGTCGCGGCCCTGCGGCGAGACGCCGGCCTGGACGATCACGGGGCGTCCCTGGGGGCTGCGCGGAACGGTGAACCGGCCGGCGATGTCGAACTGGTTGCCGTGGTGGGCGAACTCCCCCGCCCGGCCGTCGCGCAGGAACGTCCCGGCGTCCTTGTCGGCCGCGATGGCGTCGGCGGCCCATGAGTCCCAGAGCTCGCGCACGGTGGCCACGGTCTCTTCGGCGCGGACGTACCGGTCGGCGTGCGCGAGGAATCCGCCTCGGCGGAAGTTCGCGCCGGTGAACGCATCGAAGGACGTCACGACGTTCCAGCCCGCGCGCCCTCCGGAGAGGTGATCGAGGCTCGCGATCTGCCGGGCCAGTTCGTACGGCTCGTTGAAGGTGGCGTTGAGGGTGCCGACGAGGCCCAGGTGCTCGGTGACGGCGGCGAGCACCGGCAGGGTGTCGGGGCGACCGGCGATGTCGTGGTCGAAGATGCGCCCGTCACGGGCGCGCAACGCGAGCCCCTCGGCGAGGAAGAAGTAGTCGAATCGACCCCGCTCGGCGGTCTGAGCGACGTGGCGGAACGTCGAGAAGTCGATCTGGCTCCCGGCATCCGGGTGCTCCCACGCCGTGTGCTCGTTCACTCCGCCCACGTAGGCGGCGAGGATGATCTGTTTGCGCGTGCTCATGGTGGTCCGGTCCTTTCAGGCGACGGGGGTGGCGTATCGGCTGGGCGGGGCCTCGGCGAGGCCCAGACGGCTGCGCAGCGACGAGCTGTCGGGGGCGGCGGCCGGCAGGAGCCCGCGCCGACGCAGTTCGGGCACGAGGTCGGCGGCGATGCGCGGCAGGTCGTCGGTCACGACTCCCGGGCGAAGGCGCACCCCGGCGTATCCGGCGGCTGCCAGGTCGTCGAACACGTCGGCGACGGTGGATGCCGAACCCGCGACGATCCGCGCATCCGAGACGAGCGCCCGCCCGAGGGCGTCGAGCCGCGCCCGACGGTCGACTCCGCTCTCGCCGGCGGGGTCGTCCAGGAACACGACGAGGTCGGCGATGACGCGGAGAGGTTCGCCCTCGCGCTCCGCCCCCTGCTCGGCCCGACGGACCTCCTCGACGATCCCACGGGCGTGGACGGCGTCGGCGGGAGTCACGAAGACGACGTCGGCCGAACGCGCGGCGAGCCGGTAGGGGATCGCGGCGTGCGCCAAGGCTGCCACGATCGGTTGGCCCTGCGGCGGTCGCGGGGTGATCGAGGGGCCACGCACCGAGAAGAAGCGCCCCTCGAAGTCCACCTGATGGACCTTGTCCGCGTCGAGGAACCGATCGGTTTCGACATCGCGGATCTCCGCGTCGTCCTCCCAGCTGTCCCAGAGCCGGCGCACGACCTCGACCGCGTCCGCCGCCTCATCGAACGCGTCCTCGATGAAGGCCGCGAAGGACGGGTCGTCGATCGCGACGTCGCCGGGGTGCGCGCGGCGCCCCACGTGCGCGGCTTCGTCGGCGCGCGCCGACACCTTCACCTGGACGCCCGCCCGACCCTCGCTGACGTAGTCGAGCGTCGCGATGGCCTTCGACAGGTGGAAGGGCTCGGTGTGCGTCACCGTCGCGACGGGGAGCAACCCGATGCGCGACGTCACCGGGGCCACACGCGAGGCGATGAGCACGGCGTCGAGCCGTCCGCGCACCTCGTCCGTGCGTTCGTCGCCGACGAGGAACCGCTCGGACTGCAGGGCCAGGGAGTCCTCGATGCTCGCGAAATCCAGCCCGGCATCCTCGGCCGTGCGGACGACATCCGTCCAATAGCCGGCGGTGAACAGCTCGGTCGGACGCGACGTCGGTTCACGCCATGCTGCGGGATGCCATCCGGCACCTTCGAGCGCGACGCCGATGAGCAGGGGACGAGTGTCGGTCATGGGAGATTCCTTCGGGGTCGATGATCAGGCGGCGACGGCCGACGCGGAGCCGGCCGGACGCCAGCCGAGGCGCGGCAGCACGCCCTCGGCGACGTCGGAGAGGATCTGGCGGTAGTCGTCGCGATGGAAGGCGTACGGCAGAGCGATCCGCAGCTGTGTACGCCCGTCGATGGCGGGGTCTTCGCGCAGTCGACCGATGATCTCGTCGGCCGTGCCGACGAGGTCCCGCTGGAACACGACACCCCGGACGGGGGCGAGGGTGCGCTCGTCACGTGCGGCCGCGTACTCCCGGTAGTGGGCTCGCTGGGCGGCGGTCGCGCTGTCTGTGGGGACGATGACGCGCTCCACGCCGACAGCGGGTTCACCCGATCCGACGAAAAGGGCGTGGTACTCGTCGATGCGGGCGCGCTGAACGGTCTCGAACGACGCGTCGCCGTCGGCCGCGGCGAGGTTGCCGAGGAAGAGCTTGAGGCCGTGCTCCGCCGCCCACCGCACCGAGCGCGCCGAACCGCCGCCGAGCCAGACCCGCTCCCGCAGCGTGGGCACGTGCGGCTGGATGCGGGGGATCTGCCGCCCGTAGGGCGTCGTGATGACCTCGTCCGACAGCGCACGACCCTCGAGCGCCTCGAGGAAGCGCTCGATGAGCGTGTAGGGCGCGATGTCGTCGGCTTCGCCGACGCGACTCAGGGCACGGACGAGCTCGCGGTGCGGAGCCGAGGAGCTCACGCCGACGTTGATCCGTCCGCCCGAGAGCACGTCGACGGTGGCGAAGTCCTCCGCGAGACGGAAAGGCGTCTCGAACCCCAGCGGCACGACCGCGGTCTCGAGCCGGATGGTCGAGGTGCGCTGCGTCGCGGCGGCCAGGAACGGCAGGGCCGATGACACACCGCGCTCGAGGTGGCGCTGGCGGATGCCCGCGACCTGGTACCCCAGCTCCTCCGCGAGAGAGAACAGGCGCAGCGTCTCCTCGAGGCCGCCGCTCGGCGAGGCCTCGTCGAACGTACCCGGCAGGGTCAGCCCCGCCTCGACGACCGCGGGTGCGGAGGGGATCGGCATTCGAGACTCCTTCACATCGTGTACGTGCCGCGGCGCTGTTCGGCCGTGTCTGTCGAGAGTGCGCCGCCCACGGGCGGGCCGTCGAACGCGACGAAATGCGGTGTCGTGCATCGTCACGGGCCGCCGTCCGCGTTCACGCGGGGTCACATTCCAGTCGATCCGTTGCGTGCGGCTCGCGTCGAGTTGCACCGCGCCCGCGACCGGCGCAGAGTGTCCCGGTGACCTCCCCCGCGACCCTGCCCGTCCCCCACGCCGACGCGACCGTCCTCGACAACGCCGCGTGGCATTCGCTCGCCGGTCCGCACGCCTCGTTCGCGATCGGCGGCGACCTGGTGCGCCGGTATCCGGCCGACGTCGCGCCGTTCGTCGCGGTGCGCTCGTGGGACGAACCGGAGGTGTGGGACGCCCTGCGCGAGCTCGTCGGGCCGGGCGCCGAGGTCGGACTGTCGGGGTACGAGGGCGCGATCCCGGACGGGTGGGAATTCCTCGGCGGCGGCGAGGGCGTGCAGCTCGTCGAGACCGATGCCTTGCAGACGCGCCCCTTCGACGAGGCGGTCGAGCTCGGCGCCGCCGATGCCGCCGACATGATCGCGATCGTCGAGCGCAATCAGCCGGGCCCCTTCCGCCCCCGCACGTACGAGCTCGGTCGGTACATCGGCATCCGTCGCGGGGGTCGTCTCGTCGCCATGGCCGGTGAGCGCCTGCACCCGACCGGCTGGACCGAGATCAGCGCGGTGGCGGTGGATGCCGATCACCGCCGCCAGGGCCTCGCTTCACGCCTGGTGCTCGACGTGGCGTTCCACATCCAGCAGCGCGGCGATCGCGCGCTGATGCACGCCGCAGCCGGCAACGTCAACGCGATCGCCGCGTACGAGAAGCTCGGCTTCGCGCTGCGCAGGCGCAACCGCTTCGCGGCGGTGCGGACGCCGGCCTGAGAACCGGACGGCCCCGCCGGTCTCAGCCGCCGAACCGCTCCGCGAGCGCGGAACGCCGAACCTTTCCGGCGTCGTTGCGGAGCGGCGTCGTCACCACGTGCAGCGCGACGGGCGCCTGCCGACTCAATCGCGTCCGCGCGTGGGCCATCACCGAAGCGGATGCCGCGGGGTCGGCGAGCCTGACGGCGGCGTGCACCACGTGGCCCAGGTCGTCGTCGGGGACGCCGAAGGCGACGGCCTCCTCGACGGCGGGGTGTTCCTCGAGCACCGCCTCGACGGTCGCGGGAGCGATCTTGTCGCCGCCGCGGTTGATGAGGTCGTCGGCACGATCGTGCAGGAAGAGGTAGCCCTCGGCATCCAGGTGTCCGACGTCGCCGAGCGTGTCCCATCCCTCGTCGTCGCGGCGGGAGGTCGCGCCGACGTACGAGTACG
>NZ_QAJB01000373.1:0-4072 GCF_003061325.1 Microbacterium sp. HMWF026 | reverse complement strand
ACACCAGACCCCGGTGACCGATGGGGAGGTCCACCCCGGCATCGTCGCGGACACGGATTTCCGTGCCGCCGATCGGTCGCCCGACGCTGCCCGGGCGTTCGAGCCACTCCGTTCCGGTGATGCGTGTGAGGCCGTTCGACTCGCTGCCGGCGTACACCTCGTCGACCCGCTCGGCGCCGAGCCAGTCGAGGAACGCCCGCTTCAGAGCCGGCGCGCACGGCGCTCCCATGTGCAGCACGCTCTCGAGACTCGCGACGCGCTCGGGACTCCGCGCCTCGGCGGGCAGGCGCAGCAGCCGCGCCATCATGGTCGGGACGAGCAGCCCCCACGTCGCACCGTGCTTCTCGACGGCGTCGACCCACGCGCTCGCGTCGAAGCGATCCAGGATGACGAGCCGGTGCCCCGTGAGCAGACCCCGGAACGCGTAGGTGAAGACCGCCGAATGCCACATCGGGCCGGCGACGATCTGCGTCGCTGCCCGCGGGAGGAAAGCTGCCACCGGGCGCGAGGGATCGAGGGTCGCCGGCGCCGCCGCGCGCACGATCTTCGGCCGCCCCGTCGATCCCGAGGTGGCCGGCGCCTTCCAGCACGACGCCGCGACGTCGGGGAGATCGCCCGCCCATGGCTCGACCCGCGCTCCGGACACCCACTCGACGTCGGGTGACGCGGGCCGCGCGCCCACGGCGGCGGCGGGCAGGGCGATCGCCTCGAGGTCGGCGCGCTCCGCCGCGGTGAGCGAGGTCGACAGCGGCTGCGGCGTCGCACCTGCCCGCCAGATCCCGAAGCAGGTGATGACCACGTCCCGCCCGTTCGGCAGAGACACCGCGACGGTGTCGTCGCGACGGACGCCGCGGGAGAGGAGCTCGTGCGCGAGCGCCGAGGCGGCGGCATCCAGCTCCCCCGCCGTCATCACGCCGGCGCCGTCGACGACGATGGGCTCGTCGGGGGCGGCCCAAGCGCGGTCGGCGAGGATCGCCGAGAACGAGCGTTCGGTCACCGCGTGCTCCGCGACGGCACGCGTGCGTAGAACCGCTCGTGCGCCTGGGCCGCTCGCTCCCAGGTGTGCGCGCGGGCGAGTGCCGGCCCCGCGGCCGTGTCGGTCGCCGCGGCGCCCCGCAGTACCGCGTCGAGCCGGTCGGCGATCTCAGCGGGAGTCGACGCGTAGAGCACCGTGTCGCCGAACACCTCCCGGATCACGGGCAGATCACGCGCCACGACCGGCGTCGAGGCGGCGAGCGCCTCCATCGCGGCGAGCCCGAAGCCCTCTTTCGTCGAGACGAACGCGAGCGCGCGGGCCTCCGCGACGAGGGCCGGCAGCGCGTCGTCGTCGACCGGGCCGAGGATCGTCGGTCGGATGCCCAGCTCATCGGCGCGAGCCTCGAACCGCTCGCGGTACTCGCGATAGTCGAAGAGCGTCTCACCGCCGCCGAAGACGAGACGCACGTCGGAGTGCGCGTCGCGGGTCAGGGCGTATGCCTCGAGCAGGTCGAGGGAACCCTTCCGCGGCTCGATGCCTCCGAGCGCCAAGACGTAGTCGCCGAGCTGCGCCCGCCAGGTCGCGCGCGCCTCGTCGGCGTCCACCGCGGCGGCGAACCGCTCGGCATCCACCCCGTTCGCGATCACCTCGGGGCGCACGCCGTACCCCTGCTCGACCTCGCGGGAAACGGCATCGGATACGCACAGTCGGGCGACCGGCTCGACCACGGCGCGGTCGTGGCACGCCACCAGCTGCGGCGTGCTGAACGTGTCGAGGTGGTGGATCGTGCGGACGACCGGGATGCCACGGCGCAGCGCCGCGTTCGCCGAGATGCAGTCCTGCGCGTGCACGATGTCGGCATCCGTGTCCAGAGCCGCAGCCATCACTTCGATCGAGCGCTCGATGCGCTCCCCCACGCCCTCACCGTCGAGCGGGGGGAACGGCACGACCCGCACGCGCACGCGCGGGTCGACCGGACGGAAGAACGCCGTGTCGTCGCCGCGACCGAGTGTCCAGACCTCGACCTCGTGACCACGCGCGGCGAGCGCTTCGGCAAGCGCGAGCGTGTGCACGACCCCGCCGCGGGGTTTCGTGGAGTACGTCAGCTGCGCGATGCGCATGGGTCGTCCTTTCCGCGGCGAGCGCGCCGGGTCTACGCGGGCGCGCTGAGCCGGTAGGCGTGTTCGGCGCGCTGCGCGAGGTGGTTGAGCGAGCGTCGCGCGCGAGCCACGTCGGCGCAGACGTCCGCCTCGGCGACGGCGAGACCGCCCTTCGCCCAGGTCTTGGCGATGATCTCGCCCGCGGGGTCGACGACCTTCGCCTGCCCGAGGAATCGCAGGCCGCCCAGCACGCCTGTCTGGTTCGACGACACGAGATAGACCTGATTCTCGGCGGCGCGCGCGCAATCGTAGAGGTCGAACAGGTGGGCCTGGCGGTCGTTGCGGATGCGGTCGGAACGGTCGGTGACGCTGGCCGGCCAGGCGCTCAGGCACGCGATGATCTGCGCGCCGTCGAGGGCGACCGAGCGGGCGGCCTCGGGGAAGGTCTTGTCGAAGTCGATGAGCATGCCGATGCGGCCGACGGGGGTGTCGAATGCGCGGAAGTCGCCCCCCGCGGCGTAGACCTCCGATTCACCCAGCGGCAGGTGGACCTTGCGGTGCACCCCCAGCACGCCGTCCCCGTTGACGCAGACGGCCGTGTTGTACCGCCGCTCCTCGCCGCCGTCGATGGCACGTTCGGCGATCCCGAAGCACACCGTCATCTCGCCCGCCAAGGCGACGATCGCCGACACCTCCGGCCCGTCGATCTCGACGGAGTGCGGGATGCCGTCCCCCTCTTCCACCGGGTGGTGCAGGTCGAGCAGGTAGCCGCCGATCGTGGCATCCGGGAGCACGAGGAGGTCCACCCCGCGCCCGCGCGCGTCCTCGACGATGCCGGGGAGTTTGGCGAGCGTGCGCTCGACGTCGCGGCCGAAGTGGGCCGCCACCGCAGCCATCGTCACGGATGCCATTCCCCGAGAGTACGCGGTGGCCGCTCAGCGCACCGCGAGGACGCCGTGCGACGCCTCGACGACCCCGGCCGCGACGTGCTCGGCATCCCGGGCGATCGCGTGGAACCTCCCCGAGCCCCACGTGTGCAGCCAGGGGAGCCCCACGAACGAGAATCCGGGAACCGCGGTCATGCCGCGCTCGTGCGCGGGGTGCCCGTGGGCGTCGAGCACGTCGAGGTCGCCGAGCCACGACCAGTCGGCCCGGAAGCCGATGGCCCAGACGACCGCGTCGACCTCGTCGAGATCGAGCACGGTGGGACCCGGGGCCGGCGTCCACACTGGCCGGTAGCGCTCCTCGACGGGGGCGTCGATCCTTTCGCGGTCGATGTACGCGTCGATGTCGTTCTTGATCGACTCGGCGACCGAATCGGCGCGGTCGAGGTTGGCCGCGAGGCTGTCGTCGAAGGCGAGCGTGCCGTCGGTGATGCCGACCGCCCGCCCGTGCAGCCCCATTCCCTGCACCGCGAACAGGCGGAGGTCGATGTCGCGGCCCCCGTCTCGCCCGGTCACGTAGTGGTTGGTCGCAGCGCGTTTCGCGGCGGCCTGCGCTCCCACCGGAAGGTCGTACACGCCCATGTCGGCGAGCCACGTCATGCAGTCGCGCCCGCGGTAGAACCGCGCCACGCGAGGCGCGCGCCCCACGGCGAGATGCACCTGTCGTCCCTCGAGGTGCAGGTCCTCGGCGATCTGGGTGCCCGACTGGCCCGTGCCGACCACGAGCACGGTTCCCGGCAGCTGCCCCGCGTGGCGGTACTGATGCGAATGCATCTGCACGATGCGCTCCGGCAGGTCGTCGGCCCACGACGGGGTGATGGGGCGGTGGTAGCCCCCGGTCGCCGAGGTGACGGCATCCGCGGTGATCTGTCCCGCACTGGTCGTCACCACGAACACCCCGTCGTCGCGACGGTCGACCCGCCGCACCTCGACGCCCTCGGCGAGAGGCGCGTCGAAGCTGTCGGCGTAGCCGCGCACCCACGCGTAGACCTCGTCGCGGGTCATGAACCCGTCGGGGTCGGGGCCGTCGTAGGCGTAGCCGGGGAGCCGGC
>NZ_QAJB01000372.1:0-2972 GCF_003061325.1 Microbacterium sp. HMWF026 | reverse complement strand
CCCACAACGAAGAGAGGCGTACTCATGACCGATCTCAACGGCAAGCGCATCGCGTTCCTGGCCACCGATGGTTTCGAAGACAGCGAGCTCACCAGCCCGTGGGAGGCCGTCACCTCCGCCGGTGCCGAGGCCGTCCTGGTCTCGCCGACCGAGGGCAGCATCAGCGGCGAGAACGGCCACGAGCAGAAGGTCGACCTGGCCGTGTCGGGCGCTTCGGCCGGCGATTTCGACGCACTCGTACTGCCGGGCGGTGTGCAGAACGCCGATGACATCCGCATCGTGCAGGATGCCGTGTCGTTCACCCGCGACTTCTTCGACCAGCACAAGCCGGTCGCCGTCATCTGCCACGGCGGGTGGATCCTGACCGAGGCCGACGTCCTGAAGGGCCGCACGCTGACGAGCTACCCCACCCTGCAGACCGACCTGCGCAACGCCGGCGCCACGTGGGTCGACGAAGAGGTCCACGTCGACCAGGGCCTGGTCTCGAGCCGCAACCCCGACGACCTGCCCGCGTTCAACGCGAAGCTCGTCGAAGAGGTCGCCGAGGGCAAGCACTCGGGCCAGAGCGCCTGAGAGCCCGACCGTGAAGGGCCCCGGACCGTGGTCCGGGGCCCTTCGTCGTGCGGGCGAGCATCCCATCAGTCGCAGCCTCCGTCACCCGCGGAACCCCGCACCGCCGGCCCGGGCCGGGGCGTCAGCCGCCCTGGCACGACGGGCACCACTGCCCGCCGCCCTTCGTCCCCGGGATGTCCTCGACCACGCCGCCGCATCCCGGACACGGCTCGCCCGTTCGGCCGTGCACCTTCATCGCGGCCATCTTCGCCGCCTTCTGCTCGTCGATGGGCACGCCGCGGCGGTCGCGCGCGGCCCCGCCGAGCACGTCGCGCAGGGCCGTCCATAGCCGGGTGATCTCGGCATCCGTCAGACTCGCCGCGTGCGAGACGGGGTCGAGCCCGGCAGCGAACAAGATCTCGTCCGAGTAGGCGTTGCCGATCCCGGCGAGGCTCTCCTGCTCCTGCAGCAGCGCCTTGAGCTGCTTGCGCCGACCGCCCAGCGCCGCGACCAGCGTCTCTCGCGAGAAGGCCGGGTCGAGCGCGTCGGGACCGAGCTTGGCCACCGCCGGAACCTCGTCGGGGGCGTCGACGACGTGCAGCTGCACCGACAGCCAGTCGCCGGCATCCGTGATGCCCAGGATGCCGTCATCGAAAACGACGCGCGCGATCACCGCCGCACCGCCCGGCGCCGCGGCCGCGGCCGCCGCCGCCTCGTCCCAGGTCGCCCAGCCGGCCCGACCGAAGCCGAGCGCGAGGTGCGTTCCGTCGAGATCGACGTCGATGTGCTTGCCGAAGCGTTGCACCGCGGTGACGCTCCGGCCGACCAGCTCGTCGAGCGGCCGGGAGCGCGTCTTGAGCGCCCGGCCCTCGACGAGGTCGACGCCGGTGACCCCGTGCCCGGTCAGGCGCTCGCGCAGGAACAGCGCGAGCGCCTCGACCTCGGGTGCCTCGGGCATGGGGCGTGGGTCAGGCGCCGGTCTCGGCCGACGAGGACGGACCGGTCGACGACGGCGCCGGGTCGGCGACGGGCTCGCGGCGGGCCGTCTCGGCGAACGCCTCGGCCACGGCGCGGCCCTGGATGATCTGCGTCAGGTCGATACCGGTGGCCGCCTTGACCGCCTCGAACGACGAGCGCAGCCCCGTCGCGGACTCGGTGGCGAGGTGGCCGCTGGCCCCCTGGCCGCCGAGCACGGTGACGTTGCCGACGCGGTCGTAGCCCTTGGCGAACTCGGCCATCATCGGCACGAGGGCTTCGAGCGCGCGCTGCGCGAGCAGCGCCTCCTGGTTCTGCGACAGCGCCTCGGCCTCGGCGCGAATCGCTTCGGCACGGGCCTGACCGGCCAGGCGCACCGACTCGGCGTCGGCCTCGGCGCGCACGCGCACGGCGGACGCCTCTTGCTCGGCGATCTGGGCACGGGCCTGGGCCGCCTTGATCTGGGCGTACGAGTCGGCGTCGGCGTTCTTCTGACGCTGGTACAGGTCGGCGTCGGCCACGCGGTTGACCTCGGACTCGAGGCGCGCCTGCGTGTTCTGCGCCTCTTGCTCGAGCACCGCCTGGCGGCGCTCGGCACGGGCGAGGGCCTCGGCCTGCTCGGCCTCGGCGTTGGCACGACCGACCTCGGCCTTGGCCGCGGCGCTGTTCTTGTCGAGCTTGGTCTGCTCGATCAGGTTGGCCTCGTCGGTCGCGATCTGGCGCGCGCGGATCTCGCGCACCGCGTTGATGCGGGCGACCTCGGCCTCGCGCTTGACGCGCTCGACCTCGGTGGCGCCGAGGGCGGCGATGTAGCCGTTGCCGTCGGTGACGCCCTGGATCTGGAAGGAGTCGAGGATCAGACCCTGCGACGACAGGTCGGCCTTGATGCCCTCGGCGATCTGGTCGGACAGGCGCTGCCGGTCGCGCATGAGTTCTTCGACGGTCAGGGTCGCCACGACACCGCGCAGCGCACCCTCGAGCTGCTCGGTGGTGAACTGCTCGATCGCCTTGTCCTGCGAGGCGAAACGCTCGGCCGCGCGACGCACGGACTCGGGGTCGGAGCCGATCTTGACCAGGGCCACACCGCTGACGTTGACCGTGACACCGTTCGAGGACTGCGCGGTGGGCTCCATCTTGATCTGGCGCGCCCGCAGCGAGATCATCTCTCCGCGCTGGGTGAGCGGGTTGACGATCGCGCCGCCGCCGGTGATGACGGTGATCCGCGAGGACTCGCCGTCGGCGCTCTTCTGCCGCTTACCGACGATCACCAGCGCTTCGTCGGCCTTGGCCACGCGGTACCACCCGCGCACGACCAGCGCGAGGACCAGGATGACGACGACCGCGACGACCACGACGATGACGGCGATGAGGCCGACTGCTCCGAGAGCGGCGAATTCCATGCTTCTCCTTCGACGGGTGCCGCTCGCGCGACACGGGGGGGGGGG
>NZ_QAJB01000038.1:0-9045 GCF_003061325.1 Microbacterium sp. HMWF026 | reverse complement strand
GTGCTGCTCACCTCGACGCCCCGCCCGGTTCCTGTGCGCGAGCGCAGCGGACTCGGATGGTTCGCGCTGCTGCCCGGCACGCCCGGGGGAGCGGTCGCCGCGCGCAGCCTGTCGTATTGGCTCCGCGACCGCCGCTACCTCGTCAACATCGTCATCGTGCCGATCGCCGCCGTCGTGTCGACCGTGCCGCTGCTCGTCGCCGGTGTTCCTCTCGAACTCGCGGTGCTGCTGCCCGTGCCGATCATGGCGCTGTTCTTCGGCTGGCTCCCGCACAACGACCTCGCGTACGACTCGACCGCCCTGTGGATGCACATCGCGAGCGGCATGCGCGGAGCGCCCGACCGCATCGGGCGACTCATCCCCGTGCTGCTCATCGGCATCCCGATCCTCGCGGTGAGCCTGCCGCTCGCGATCGTCGCGCACGGCCGGTGGGCCGTCTTCCCCGCGATGGTCGGCGTGTGCGCGGCACTGTTCCTGGCCGGTCTCGGACTGTCGAGCATCTCGTCGGTCCTCGCGCCCTACGCCGTGTCGCGGCCGGGCGACAGTCCCTTCCAGCAGCCGCAGCGCACCGGTTCCGGGGGCGTGGTGGCTCAGGGGCTCGTCATGGCCGGAGCCATCCTCGCCGCCCTGCCGTCGGCGGTGCTGACCTGGCAGGCGATCAACGGCGACACCATCGATTCCCTGTTCGCCCTCTGGGTCGGCGTCGGGATCGGCGCGGGCGTCCTGGTCGTCGGAGTCACCATCGGCTCGGTGCTGTTCGAGCGCCGCGGAACCCGGCTCATGGAGTTCGCCGAAGCCACCTGACCCCGGCTCGGCCGACCCGATCCCCGCGTCCGCGACTACACTGGCTCTCCATGAGCACGCCTCTCGACAGACCGGACAGCGGGGGCCTCGCAACCCTCGACCGCGAGCTCGAAGAGCTCATCCGCGAAGAGAACATCGAGCCCGGCGATCATGAGCGCTTCTCCCACTACGTGAAGAAGGACAAGATCCTCGAGTCCGCGATCACGGGCAAGCCGGTCCGGGCGCTCTGCGGCAAGAAGTGGACGCCGGGGCGCGACCCCGAGAAGTTCCCCGTCTGCCCGCAGTGCAAAGAGATCTACGAGTCGCTCGTCAACTGACGCCTTCCGGGTAGGCCCGGGCGTCACTCGGCGTCGCGGTACTCCGTCGGCAGCGCCGGGTCGGACTTGCTGAGCGCCAGCGCGCGAACGGGCAGCTCCTCGCGAACCCGTGCGTGGTGAGCGCGGGCTGCCGTCACCCCCTCGCGTCCGAGGGCCGCGGCATCCGCTTCTCCTCGCGCCATCAGCGTGGTCTGCAGGGCACGGGCGTCGGGGTGCTCGGCGGCCGTCGACAGCTCCTCGAACCCGTCGCTGACGACCACGAGCTCCGACGTGGCCGTGCCCGCATCGAGCGTGCGGAAAGCGGCCTTGCGACCCCCGTGCGACGCTTTCTCGGCCGAGGCCTTGGCCACGCCCACCCAGGATCCGTCGGCCGCTTCGCGGGCGACGAGCTTGAAGACCAGCCCCGCGGTGGGTACGCCCGAACCGGTCGCCACCGAGGTGCCCACCCCGTAGGAATCGACGGGGGATGCCGCCAGCGCCGCCAACGCGTACTCGTCGAGGTCGCTGGTCACGGTGATCCGCGTGCCGGTCGCACCGAGCTCGTCGAGCAGGGCGCGCACGTCGCCCGCGACGATCGGCAGGTCGCCCGAGTCGATACGCACCCCGCCGAGCTCGGTGCCGGCCACGCGGACCGCGGTGCGGACGCCCTCGGTGATGTCGTACGTGTCGATGAGCAGGGTCGTGCCGGTGCCGAGGGCGTCGATCTGCGAGCGGAACGCGTCCTCTTCGGTGTCGTGCAGCAGCGTCCACGCGTGCGCCGCGGTGCCCATGGTCGGCACGCCCCAGCGGCGGCCGGCCTCGAGGTTGCTGGTGGCCGAGAACCCGGCGATGTACGCGGCGCGGGCGGCCGCGACGGCGGCTTCTTCGCTGGCGCGGCGCGAGCCCATCTCGGCCAGCGGACGGTCGCCCGCGGCGACGCTCATGCGGGCCGCCGCCGTGGCGACGGCGGAGTCGTAGTTCAGAATGCTGAGGGCCAGCGTCTCGAGAAGGACGGCCTCGGCGAAGGTGCCCTCGATGGTCAGCAGCGGCGAGCCAGGAAAGTACACCTCGCCCTCGCGGTACCCCGTGACCGAGCCCGTGAAGCGGTAGTCGGCGAGGAAGTCGACGGTGGTGGTATCCACGATCCTCTCGTCGCGCAGGAATCGCAGTTCGTCCTCGCCGAAGCGGAAGTCGCGGATCGCCTCGAGCAGCCGGCCCGTACCCGCGACGACGCCGAAGCGGCGCCCGCCCGACAGGCGGCGCCCGAACACCTCGAACACGCAGCGGCGCGAGGCGGTGCCGTCGCGCAGTGCGGCGTCGAGCATCGTGAGTTCGTAGCGGTCGGTGTGCAGGGCGGTGCTGCGGCTCATGGCGCCAGCCTATTGCGGCTTCCGCGCCCGTTCCGGTTGCTGCGCACCCGCTTGACAGGTCGCCCCGCCCGCCGCCCGCGCCGCCGGAGCCCGCCCGATAGGCTGGACCCCTATGAATGACGCGCCGATCGGGATCTTCGACTCGGGGGTCGGCGGTCTCACCGTCGCCCGGGCCGTGTCGCAGCAGCTGCCGCGCGAGTCGGTGCTCTACATCGGCGACACCGCGCGCTCGCCCTACGGCCCCAAGCCGATCGCCGACGTCCGCAAGTACGCGCTCGAGGTGCTCGACACGCTCGTCGAGCAGGGCGTGAAGATGCTCGTCATCGCGTGCAACACCGCCTCGGCCGCGATGCTGCGCGACGCTCGGGAGCGGTACGACGTCCCCGTCGTCGAGGTGATCGGCCCCGCGGTCCGCACGGCCATGTCGACCACCCGCAACGGCCGCATCGGCGTGATCGGCACGGTGGGCACGATCGGCTCCCGCGCCTACCAGGACATGCTCGAGGTCAACGAGCGCCTGACGGTGTTCGCCGAGGCGGCGCCGCGTTTCGTCGAGTTCGTCGAGGCGGGCATCACTGATTCGCCCGAGGTCCTCGCCACCGCCGAGCAGTACCTCGCGCCGCTACGTCACGCGGGGGTGGACACCCTCGTGCTCGGCTGCACGCACTATCCGTTCCTCGAGGGCGTCATCAGCTACGTCATGGGCCCCGACGTCAGTCTCGTCTCCAGCGACAGCGAGACGGCGAAGGACGTCTTCCGGCAGCTGGTCTCCCGTGACCTCCTCGCGAGCCCGGATGCCGTCCCCCACCACCGGTACGAGGCCACCGGATCATCGGCCGACGACTTCGTGCGCCTCGCGCACCGCCTCATGGGCCGGGAGGTGCGCGAGGTCCAACTCGTGCAGACCGGCGCCATCGACCTGCCGCGCTGAGGCGTGGCATCCATCCCCGTTCCCCTGGAGGACCCCATGACCCGCAAAGACGGCCGCACGAACGACCAGCTGCGCCCCGTGACCATCGAGCGCGGATGGTCGGCGCACGCCGAGGGCTCCGCGCTCGTGACCTTCGGCGGCACCAAGGTGCTGTGCACGGCGTCGTTCACCAACGGCGTTCCGCGCTGGCTGACCGGCAAGGGCAAGGGCTGGGTCACCGCCGAGTACGCGATGCTCCCGCGCGCGACGAACAGCCGCAACGACCGCGAGAGCATCAAGGGCAAGGTCGGCGGCCGTACGCACGAGATCTCGCGTCTGATCGGCCGCGCGCTGCGCGCCGTCGTCGACACGAAGGCGCTGGGCGAGAACACGATCGTCATCGACTGCGACGTCCTGCAGGCCGACGGCGGCACGCGCACCGCCGCCATCACGGGTGCCTACGTCGCCCTGGCGGATGCCATCGCCTGGGGCCGCGAGAAGAAGTTCATCGCGCAGCGCTCCGAGGTGCTGCGCGACTCGGTCGCGGCGGTGTCGGTCGGCATCATCGACGGCGAGCCGATGCTCGACCTCGCGTACGTCGAGGACGTCCGCGCCGAGACCGACATGAATGTCGTCGTCACGGGCCGCGGGCTGTTCGTCGAGGTGCAGGGAACGGCCGAGGGCGCCCCGTTCGACAAGCGCGAGCTCGACCAGTTGTTGGAGCTGGGTGTGAACGGCTGCGCCGAGCTGCGCGGCATCCAGACCACGGCTCTCGAGGGCTGAGATGGCCCGCGTCGTCCTCGCCACCCACAACCCGCACAAGGTCGAGGAGTTTCAGGCGATCGTCGCCCAGGTGCGCCCCGACCTCGAGGTCGTCGGCTACGACGGTCCCGAGCCGGTCGAGGACGGGGTGACGTTCGCGGCGAACGCCCTGATCAAGGCGCGCGCGGCGGCACGGCACACCGGACTGCCGGCGTTGGCCGACGATTCCGGTGTCGCGGTGGACGTGCTGGGAGGTTCGCCCGGGGTGTTCTCGGCCTACTGGGCCGGACACAAGAAGGATGCCACGGCCAACCTCGAGCTGCTGCTCGACCAGTTGTCCGACGTCGCGGATCCGCACCGCACCGCCCAGTTCGTCTCGGTGATCGCGCTCGTGCGCCCCGACGGCACCGAGGACACGGTCGAGGGTCGCTGGCCCGGTCGCCTGGCGACCTCGCCGGCCGGGCCGGGTGGTTTCGGGTATGACCCGATCTTCGTGCCCGACGGTCAGCCGGCGGGCGACGAACGCACCGTGGGGGAGTGGACGGCGGACGAGAAGAACGCGCAGTCGCACCGTTCCCGGGCGTTCCGCGAGCTGGTCCCGCTGCTCGCGCGGCTGTAGCGACACCGGTTCTCATTCCCGACTGCCGCCACACCGCGCGGCGCCGACAGCCCCCGCCCTACGCTGGATCCATGCACGATCACGCGCCAGCCGGCGGCATCCGCGATGCCAGCAACAGGCGCCTGCTCGCCATCGCCCTGGCGCTGACCACCACGGTGATGGTCGTGCAGATCGTCGGGGCGATCCTCTCGGGATCGCTCGCGCTGCTCGCCGATGCGGCCCACATGTTCACCGACGCGGCGGCCCTGGTCGTCGCGCTCGTGGCCACCGCGATCGCGGCGCGGCCGGCCGACGATCGCCGCACGTTCGGTTATCAGCGCGCCGAAGTGCTCGGCGCGCTGGCCAACGGCGTCATCCTGATCGTCCTGTGCACCTGGGTGGGAGTCGAGGCGGTGCAACGCCTGCTCGCCCCGGCCGACGCCGAGGTGCAGGGCGGGCTCATGCTGGTCGTGGCGACCGTCGGCATGATCGCGAACGCGGTGTCGATGTGGCTGCTCGGTCGTGCGCAGAAGCGCAGCATCAACGTCCGCGGCGCGTACCTCGAGGTTCTGGGCGACCTGATCGGATCGATCGCGGTGATCATCGCGGCCGTGGTCATCGTGACGACCGGTTTCGTGCAGGCGGATGCCCTCGCTTCGCTGCTCATCGCGGTCATGATCGTCCCGCGGGCCATCGGGCTGCTGCGAGAGGTCGTGGTCGTGCTGACCGAGTCGGCGCCCGTGGGCGTGCACGTGGCAGAGATCCGCGAGCATCTGCGCGAGGCGGACGGCGTCGTCGACGTCCACGACGTGCACGTGTGGCAGCTGACCCGCGGTGCCCCGGTCTTCAGCGCGCACGTGATCGTCGAGGATGCCGCGCTGAGCGACGGCCGTGCCGCGGCGATCCTCGCGTCGCTGCAGACGTGTCTGGCCGACCATTTCGACGTGGAGCACTCGACCTTCCAGCTCGAGCCCGCGGGGCACGTCGAGCACGACTCGCGCCACGCCTGACCCGCTCTCGACAGCGGGGGAATCCGTCGAGAATCCTCGGCCGAGCGGAGGCGCTCGGGTAGCCTGCGAGCAGACGCCCACCCCCCGGAAGGTCTGCCATGTTCACCGATATCGTCACCGATCACTGGCTGCCCGCGCGAGCGGCGCACGTTCCCGAAGAGGAGGCGTTCGTCGTCGTCGACCCCGATCTGCCCGACAACCGAGCGGTCTCGGTGGTGCGGGTGGAGGACGGTCCGACGATCGTCGCCGTCTCCGCCGCACACGCCGAGCGGATCGGCGTCGACGACGGCGAGACCATCCCCGCCGACGAGGCGACGACGCGTATCGCCGCCGCGGGGATCCCGTTGAACGACCCCGACCACCTTTTCTACCTGCCGCTCGAGGAGCAGCAGGCGATCGCGGCCGAGACGCATGGCATCCACACCCGACGGCTCACGGCGGATGACGCACCGGCTTTCGCGGAGATGGTCGCTGCGGCGCCCTCGCACGAGTTCGACGAGGCGTTCGTCGAACTCGACCACTGGCTCGTCGTCGGCACCTTCGTCGACACGCGCCTCGCAGCGGCCGCCAGCATGTACCCCTGGGGAGCGACGCACCTCGCCGATCTGGGCGTCATCACGCTGCCGGAGTTCCGCGGTCGCGGGCTGGCGCGGGTGACGGTGCGGGCGCTGTCGGCCGAGGCGCTGGCCCGCGGGTACGAGCCGCAGTACCGCTGCCAACTCGACAACGCCCCCTCGGTCGCCCTGGCGATCGCCTCGGGGTTCCGCCGATTCGGGGAGTGGACGGTCATCGATTCCTGAGCGGGTCGACGCGCAGCGCCCCGCCCCGTCACTCCTCCCGCACGACCTCGCCCGGCGCCTTGTCCGGACGAAGCCCGCGCCACCGCGCCTGACGCAGGATCCCACCCGGGGTGAATTCGGCGAACTCGACCTCGCCCACCAGCTCCGGACGCACCCACAGTGCGTCGCGTGCGTCGGCCGCGGGCACTCCCACGAACGGGTTCTCGGCGCTCCGCAGTGGTTCCAACACCTCGGCGAGACGCGCGAGGGTCTGCTCACCGAAACCCGAGCCGACCCGGCCGGCGTATCGCAGCCCGTCGACCGAGGGGACGCCGACGAGCAGCGAACCGATGGAACCCGACCGGTGACCCTTGCCGGGCCGGATTCCCCCGATCACGACCTCCTGCGTGCGCGAGTGCTTGACCTTGAGCCACTGCTCCGACCGCACCCCGCGGCGATACGCCGACGAGGGATCTTTCACCACGACGCCCTCGAGGCCGAACCTCGCGCTCGTCGCGACGGCGGCATCCACGTCGTCGAAGACCGGGGGCAGGACCACCGCCGGTCCCGCGCCCTCGGCCAGCTGCTCGAGCACGCGTCGCCGCTCACGAAGGGGGAGGGATGCCACATCCCGCCCGCCCACGGACAGCACGTCGAACAGGTACAGCTGCACGGGCGTCCGCGCGGCCTCGCGCTCGATCTCGCGGGGTCGCGCGAGGTTCATCCGTTTCTGCAGCAGGGGGAAGCTCGGACGCCCCTGCTCGTCGAGGGCGACGATCTCGCCGTCGAGCACCGCGGGAAGATCGCCGAGTCCGAGGTCGGCCCCGGTCAGCTCGGGATACGTCGCCGTCAGGTCGTTGCCGTTGCGGGACCGCAACCGCAGCTGCCGGCCGTCCCAGATCCCGAGACCCCGGATGCCGTCCCACTTCATCTCGACCCACGGCGACCCCCACCGTTCGCCGGCGGCGCGGGCGATTCCCGCGGTGGCCGAGGTGGCGAGCATCGGCCGCAGCTCGGCGAGGGTCGGCTCGGCGGATTCCGCCACGGATGTTTGCGGGCCAAGGGTGGGTTCCGAAGCGCCCGCGTGATCCCGGGCCACGACGGGGTCCCCGTCGGCTTGGGGGCGGCCGTCGGCATCCGTCTTCATCCGGTGCAGCAGCCACTGGGACTTCTCGCCCCGGCCCTCGGTGCGGATGAGCGCCACCCGCACACGACCGAGCGGCCCGTCCTCGCGCCCCTCGAGGGTCGCGATCACCTCGTCGTCCCGCCACTTCTCGAGCTCGTAGGTGCCGGTGTCCCAGACGGTCATGATGCCCGCGCCGTACTCGCCGCGCGGGATCTCGCCCGCGAAGTCGAGGTATTGCAGGGGGTGGTCCTCGGTCATGACGGCGAGGCTGTTCTTGGCGGTCGTGTGCGGCACGCCCTTGGGGACGGCCCAGCTGACGAGCACCCCGTCGCGTTCGAGACGCAGATCCCAGTGCAGCCGCGACGCGTGATGCTCCTGGATGACGAAGCGGGCACGTCCTTCTGCCGCCGGGGTGCCGTGCGGGGCGTCGGGTACCGGCTCGGGCGTGCGCCCGGCCGTGCGCTTGGAGATGTAGGCGCGCAGGGGACCGTGACCCTCGTCGACGGGAGCCAGGGGGTCGCCGAGGACCGGCATCCGTTCCAGGACCTCGGTGAAGAGCAGCTGCCGGAGTCCGGGGTCGTCGAGTTCGTCCCACGTGCGGGGCGCGGCGACCGTCGGGCGGGTGCGACCGCGCAGCGAGTAGGGCGCGATGGTCGTCTTGGAGCCGCTGTTCTGGCTCCAGTCGATGAAGACGCGCCCCTCGCGCACGGCCTTGGCCATCTGGCTGACCACGAGGTCGGGATGATCCGCCTCGATGGCGCGCGCCAACTCCTTCGCCACCGCGCTCACGTCGTCGCTGGACTGGCCGCCGTCGAGCCGCGCGTACAGGTGGATGCCCTTGCTGCCGCTCGTGACCGGCAGGGGGTCCAGACCGATGTCGCGCAGGATGTCACGGGCCCAGCGCGCGACCTCGGCGCACGCCGTCAGGTCGACGCCCGGGCCGGGATCGAGGTCGAGCACGAGCCGGTCGGGGTTCTGCCGCGCGCCGTCGCCCGAGAAGCGCCACTGCGGGACGTGCAGCTCGAGACTCGCGACCTGCGCAAGGTACGCGAGGGTCGGCAGGTCGTCGACCACGGGGTAGTCCTTGGCTCCGGACGAATGATCGATCGGATGCCGCCGCACCCACGCCGGTGCGCCCGGCTCGAGCGCCTTCGCGAAGAACGGCTGCCGGGGGTCGGTCTCGGTGCCGACACCGTCGGGCCAGCGCTTGCGGGTGAGCGGGCGATCGCGGACGTGGGGGAGGAGCAGGGGCGCGATACGGGAGTAGTAGTCGACGACCTCGCCCTTGGTGGTTCCGGTCTCGGGATACAGCACCTTGTCGAGATTGGACAGGCGCAGCCGACGGCCCTCGATCCGCACCGTCTGCTCGGTCATCGCCCCAGCGTAGGGC
>NZ_QAJB01000371.1:0-2269 GCF_003061325.1 Microbacterium sp. HMWF026 | reverse complement strand
CCACACGGAGTGCCAGGATGCCGCGATCCAGCGGTTCACGACGGTCCCCTCGCCATACGGGCTCACCGATGCCGAGACGTTCGTCGAGCTGACGCGCGCCTGGTGGGACGAGGGGTCGGAGGCGACCTGGGCGATCCGGCTCGAGGAGCGGCTCGTCGGCATGGTCGGCCTGGCGAAGCTGCAGAGCGGCGCGCCCGAGATCGGGTACTGGGTGTCGTCGCGCGTGCGGGGGCAGGGTGTCGCGACCGAGGCGGCGCGCGCGGTGGTCGAGTGGGGCTTCTCACCGGCGCGTCTCGCGCTCGCGCGCATCGAGTGGCGCGCCGTGGTGGGCAACGTCGGATCCGCCCGCGTCGCCCGCGCGCTGGGATTCCGATACGAGGGGCTGCTGCGCCAGGCGGGGGTCAACTCGCTCGGGCGCTCCGACATGTGGGTGGGTGGGCTGCTGCGCGACGACGACCGCGCGCCGCACCCGTGGCCCGTGGGATGACGCGGCGCAAGTCCCGCCCGCGATGTCGGGGGTGCGTGGCACCATGGCCGCATGCCGGAGATGCCTGAGGTCGAGGGACTCGTCGAGTTCTTGCGGGGTCGCGTCACGGGGCTGCGCATCGACAAGGCCACCGTGTCGGCGATCAACGCCCTGAAGACCTACGATCCGCCGCTGACCGCGCTGGTCGGGACGACCGTCGTGGGCGTCGAGCGGCACGGCAAGTTCGTCGACGTCGCGACCGAGGGTGGCATCCATCTGATCTTCCACCTCGCCAAGGCGGGATGGCTGCGCTGGTACGACACCCTGCCCGCCACCGTGATCAAGCCGGGCAAGACCCCGATCGCGCTGCGCGTCGGCTTCGACGACGGCGCGGGCTTCGACCTCACCGAGGCCGGCACCAAGAAGTCGCTCGCCGTGTACGCGGTCCGCTCCCCCGACGAGGTGCCGGGGATCGCCCGCCTGGGTCCCGACCCGTTGAGCCCGGGTTTCGACCGCGCGGCCTTCGGGGCGCTGCTCGAGGGCCGCCGCACGCAGATCAAGGGCGTGCTGCGCGACCAGTCGATCATCGCGGGGGTCGGCAACGCCTACTCCGACGAGATCCTGCACGTGGCCAAGATGTCGCCGTACGCTCTCGCGGCGAACCTCTCGGCCGAAGAGGTCGATCGCCTCTTCGCCGCGATGACCGCCACGCTCGCCGAGGCGATCACCGAGGCGCGGGGTAAGCCGCCCGCCGACCTCAAAGACGCCAAGCGGCGCGGCATGCGCGTCCACGGTCGGCGCGGTGAGGCGTGCCCGGTGTGCGGCGACGAGGTGCGCAGCGTCTTCTTCGCCGACAACTCCCTCGAGTACTGCCCCACCTGTCAGACCGGCGGCAAGCTCCTGGCCGACCGGCGCCTGTCGCGGCTGCTGAAGTAGCCGCGGGACGCACCCGGGACTGCAGCGGGTGGCCACCACGTACCACGAAACGTCGCCAGATGACGGGGAATGAAACCGGCCGATGCACGTTGACTACACTTCGAAGTGCAACAACGTGCTCCGGGGTCGGTGAGAATCCGAACCGGCGGTGACAGTCCGCGAACCCCTCCGCGAAGCGGTGGGGCCGATCCGGTGGAACTCCGGAACCGACGGTGATGCGAGGGTCCGCCCGCGCTAGTCCGGATAGGAGGCAGCACGGACGGCGCGTCGCGCCCTCCCGCTGACCCTGCCCCGACTTCGCGGGAAGGACAGGGAAATGGCATCCGCCGTCGAGATCGACGCCATGCGGCGAGCGCTGCAGCTCGCCCGGCGCGGCCCGCGCGGGCTCAACCCGCAGGTCGGTGCCGTCATCCTCTCGCCCGACGGCGATGTCCTGGCCGAGGGGTACCACCGCGGGGCGGGAACCGCCCACGCCGAGGTCGACGCCCTCTCGCAGCTCGCGCCGGGTGCCGCCCGCGGAGCGACCGCCGTCGTCACCCTCGAGCCCTGCAACCACACCGGCCGTACCGGCCCCTGCGCCCTCGCCCTGATCGAGGCCGGCGTCGCCCGCGTGGTCTACGCCCTCGATGACCCCACCGACGCGGCGTCCGGCGGGGCCGCGAGACTGCGCGCGGCCGGGGTCGACGTCGAGTCGGGAGCCGAGGCCGCCGCCGCCGCAGAGGTCGTCCACGACTGGGTGCATCTGCAGCGCGCGGGCCGCCCGCGGGTGACGGTCAAGTGGGCGCAGAGCCTCGACGGCCGGGCCGCCGCCGACGACGGCACCAGCCAGTGGATCACCGGCCCCGCCGCCCGCCGAGACGTGCACGA
>NZ_QAJB01000370.1:1694-13213 GCF_003061325.1 Microbacterium sp. HMWF026 | reverse complement strand
GCCCACGCCCGAGACGTCAGTACCGCCGGCGACGGCCCCGCTGAACTCGGTCGGGCCGCGGCCGATACCCGTGTCGATGATCGCGATCTTCTGGCCGGCGCCGCGCGTGGTCTTCCACGCGTCGCGCACGCCGTACTGGTCGAGCCAGTACTCCCCCGCCCGGATCGAGTCGGTCGGGTCCTCGGGCACCGGGTTGGCCGGGGCCTGGGGGGCAGCCGTCGCGCCGCTCAGCACCGCCATGAGAATGACGGATGCCACGACCGCGACGACGCGCTTCATCCGCCTGCCCCAGGGCTCTCGCACGCGCAGCGCTGCGGCGACCAGGTCCCGCGCTCCAGCGCGCGGTCGCCGATCGGATTGACCCCGGGCCCCGCGGCGAGGGCGTGCCCGGCCAGCGCGTGCAGGCACTTCACGCGCGTCGGCATGCCGCCGGCCGAGATGCCGGCGATCTCTTCGGGCTCGCCGTAGGCGGCGCGATCGCGCAGGTACGCCTCGTGCGCCCGCTGGTACGCGGCCTGGAGTTCGTCATCCTCGGCGAGGTCGTCCGAGAACTCCTTCATGACGTGCCCGGCCTCGAGGACCGACATCGCCGCGGTCGCCGCCGGGTGGGTGAGGTAGTAGAACGTGGGGAAAGGACTGCCGTCGTCGAGGCGCGGTGACGTCGCCACGACCGTCGGGTTGCCGCAGACGCAGCGCGCGGCGATGCCGACCACTCCGCGGGGGACGCGGCCGAGCTGCGCCTGCAGGACGGCGAGATCGGCGTCGGACGCGGGAGGAAGCGTTGTGGTAGTCATCGCTCCCAGGGTACCCGTGACCTCCGACACCGGCCCGAGAGCCGGCGCGGCTCAGCCCGCGGCCGGGGTGTCGGCGGGTGCGGGATCGGGGACGCCGATGGTGGGCGTCGTGGGGACCGCGACCTGAGCTGCGCCCGAGGCGGCGACGGAGCGCACGAGCTGCGACATCCAGTCGGTGCGGGTCTGCCCCACGTCGCCGGTGACGTCGTCCTGCTCCTGCGGGGTGGCCGAGGCGGGGAGGTCGTTGTCGATCAGGTACACGATCTCGCCGGGGAAGGTGTATCCCAGGCGTTCACGCGCCTGGGTGCGGATGTACGCGGGGTCCGACCAGCGGTCGCGCTGCATCTGCAGGTCGGACACCTCGGACTGACTCAGTTGGACGGCGCTGCGCAGCGCCTGGATCTGCTGCCGCTGGTCCATGTACGTCCCGACGGTCGGCACCAGCACGAAGGTGCCGAGCACGACGAGACCCAGCATGATGACGACGAAGCCCGAGATCCGGACGCGTCCGAGCCACTCGCGCACGTCGACCCCGCGCTGAGCGGGTGCGCGGCCGCCCGAGGGCGATGAGCGCCGTTGCTTCCCGACGCCGTCTCGGACTGGGGATGCCGTGGGCCGGCGGGGAGGCAGGGTCGGTCTCTCCATGCTCGTCCCCTTTCGTTCAGCCGACGCGGGGCGCCGGACCGGTGGTGAGTCTACGTCGAGGGGTCCGCTCACCCGTCGGACGCGCCGGGGGCCCGGCATCCCCTCGGTCTCGGACCGCACCGCTCGGCGCAGGATCTCCCGGAACGGCCCGGGAACGACGAAGGAGGGGAAGCCCGCAGGCTCCCCCTCCGATGTCGGTCGATCAGCCCTTGAAGCGGGGGAACGCCGAGCGGCCCGCGAAGACCGCGGCGTCGCCCAGGTCCTCCTCGATGCGCAGCAGCTGGTTGTACTTGGCGACGCGCTCGCTGCGGGCGGGCGCACCGGTCTTGATCTGGCCCGCGTTCACGGCGACGGCGAGGTCGGCGATCGTGGTGTCCTCGGTCTCACCCGAACGGTGCGACAGCATGGAGGTGTAGCCCGAGCGGGTGGCGAGCGAGATGGCATCCAGAGTCTCGGACAGCGTGCCGATCTGGTTGACCTTGACCAGGAGCGAGTTGGCGACGCCCAGGTCGATGCCCTGCTGCAGGCGCTTGGGGTTGGTGACGAACAGGTCGTCGCCGACGAGCTGCACCTTGGAGCCGATGGCGTCGGTCAGGTTCTTCCAGCCGTCCCAGTCGTCCTCGGCGAGCGCGTCCTCGATCGTGACGATCGGGAAGTTGGCGACGAGGTCGGCGAAGTAGTCGACGAGCGTGTCGACGCTCCACTCCTTGCCCTCGACCGTGTAGACGCCGTCCTTGTAGAACTCGGTGGCGGCGACGTCGAGGCCGACCGCGATGTCCTGACCGGGGGTGAAGCCGGCCTTCTCGATCGCGCGGATGAGGAAGTCGAGGCCCTCGCGGTTGCTGGGCAGGTCGGGGGCGAAGCCGCCCTCGTCGCCGAGACCGGTGTTGTAGCCGGCCGACTTCAGCTCGCCCTTGAGGACGTGGTACACCTCGGTGCCCCAGCGCAGCGACTCGCCGTAGGTCTCGGCGCCGATGGGCGCGAGGAAGAACTCCTGGAAGTCGATGCCGTTGTCGGCGTGCTCGCCGCCGTTGATGACGTTGAACAGCGGGACGGGCAGCAGGTGCGCGTTGGGGCCGCCCAGGTAGCGGAAGAGGGGCAGGTCGGCACTGTCGGCCGCGGCCTTGGCGACGGCGAGCGAGACGCCCAGGATCGCGTTGGCGCCGGTGCGCGACTTGTTGTCGGTGCCGTCGGTCTCGATGAGGATCTCGTCGATGATGCGCTGCTCGCTGGCCTCGACGCCCTCGATGGCGGGGCCGAGCTCGTCGACGACCGCGGCGACGGCCTTGAGGACGCCCTTGCCGCTGTAGCGGCTCTTGTCGCCGTCTCGCAGCTCGTAGGCCTCGAAGGCGCCGGTGGACGCGCCCGAGGGAACGGCCGCCCGCTGGACGATGCCGTCATCGAGGAGCACCTCCACCTCGACGGTCGGGTTACCGCGCGAATCCAGGATCTCGCGCGCGTTGACAGCCTCGATAAGTGCCACGAAGGACTCCTCGTTGGTTCTTGGGTGGAAGAGGGCGGAGCGTCGTCGGTCCGTCGTCGAGTCTAGTGACCCGCCGCGCCGGACGTGGGGACGGATGCCGTGGCATCCACCACGATGGCCAGCGCCACCCCGTCCCAGCCCTTGCGGTCCAGGGTCTGCAGGGCAGTGGCGTCGAAGCGCGGATCCTCGCCGAGCATCTCGATCCCGCGGCGGGCCCCGCGCACCTTGGGGTCGTCGGTCTGGGCGTCGGCGACGTCTCCCCCGCGCACGACGTTGTCGAGCACGACGACCGTGCCGGGGCGCCCCAGACGGGCGGCCCAGTCGAGGTACACCGTGTTGGATTCCTTGTCGGCATCCACGAAGACGAGGTCGAACGGCTCGCCGCCGTCGAGGGTGGGCAGGACGTCGGTTCCCCGCCCCAGAAGGATCTCGACGCGATCCGCCACGCCCGCGCGTTCGAGGCTCGATCGCGCGATGGCCGCGTTCGCGGGCTCCGCCTCGATCGTCACCACACGGCCGTCCGCCGGGACGGCGCGGGCGAGCCACAGCGTCGAATAGCCGCCGAGCGTGCCGATCTCGAGCACCCGTCTGGCACCCGCGATCCGCGCGAGCAGGTGCAGGAACTTCGCGTTGACGGGTGCCACCTCGATCGCCGGCATCCCCGCGGCGTGCTGCGCGGCGAGCGCGGCGTCGCCGTCGGGATCGGCGCCGACGAGGGTGGCGGTCAGGAACGCATCGACGTCATCGTGGGTGGGCACCCCTCCAGCGTGGCGAGCCGGGGGCCGCGGGTCAACGCTCCCCGCGCAGGTGGGCGCGGGTCATCTCGTCGTACTCCTCGTCCGAGAGGTCGTCGAAGCCCTTGGCCTCGACGCGGTCGGACCGCATCCACCGGATCATCAAAATGACGAGGATCGGCACGTCGGCGAACTCGGCGATGAACCAGATCATGTCGCCGGCCAGGTGCTGGTCGTGCAGCATCGAGGGCCACCAAGAGACGGCTCGCGTGGCATCCGGGATCAGGTCGAGGACGGTGTCGTTCAGACGCAGGAGCAGACCCGGGACGGAGTCGATCAGGAGCTCGACGAAGGCGAGCAGGAATTCGATCGCGATGAAGGTTCCGGTGTGCACCGCGCCCAGCGCCATCATGGGCAGCACCATCGCGAGACCGACGAGGGGGACGACGATCCCGAGCGAGGCCTCGACCACCGGATTAACGCGCAGGATGCCGGCCACCGGCGTGAGGAAGAGGCAAAACACCGCCGCGATGACGACGGTGGCGACCATCGCGTTCCCGAAGATGCGCGTGAGGCGGGAGGCGAGGATCCGCTCGCGCACGGCGCCCGGGACGAGATCGAGCGGACGGCCGGCGGCGATGCCGGCGGGCACGGCGAAGATCAGCAGAGCGATGCGGGTCGAGAACGCCCATCGCAGCTCCGACGAGTACACCCCCAGGAATCCGAGCTCGATCACGGCGTACGGCAGCAGCCCGAGGGCGAAGAAACCGATCGTGCGCGGCAGCGGCCACGGCTCCCCGCCGCGCCGCGGGCGGCGGACCCCGAGCAGGTAGGCGACGGATGCGACGAGCAGCACGCCGAGCGTGAGCGGGTCGGCGCGCCAGGTACTGAGGAAGACATCGATGGGAGGCGTGCCCGCAGAGTACGACGGCTAGCTATGGATCGGCCGGGGGCCGGAGCACGGGCCGGGCCGGGCGGCCGGCGGCGAACCCCTGAGTT
Organism: Microbacterium sp. HMWF026; assembly: GCF_003061325.1. Classification (NCBI taxonomy): domain Bacteria; kingdom Bacillati; phylum Actinomycetota; class Actinomycetes; order Micrococcales; family Microbacteriaceae; genus Microbacterium; species Microbacterium sp. HMWF026. The sequence goes on along the minus strand of NZ_QAJB01000370.1, from coordinate 8,558 downwards.
CCGTGGGCTGGCGGTACCGGCCGCCGCGCGGACCCGGGTCTCGCGGCGGCGCGGCGATCAGACCTCAGGGCTTCGGCTCGGGCGGCGCCGGGTTCTCGAGCGCGGCCCGCACCGCGGGGAGCAGGGCGTCGGCCGTGCGGCGGTAGCCGAGGGCGCTGGGGTGGAACCGGTCGATGCTGAACATCTCGTCGGGGTTCTCGGCGAACACCGGTCCCACGGCGCGCGCGAGACCCACCACCCGCGCGCCCGCCCGCTGGGCGGCACGGGCCTGCGCCGCCGCGAGCTGCCGCGAGGAGCGTGAGGCGAGGGTGCGCAGCGGCTGCGGCACGGCCCGCAGTGTCCCCAGATCCGGACACGTGCCGACGACCACCGGCATCCCCCGAGCTCTCAGGATGCCGATGGCCTCCTCGAGCTGCGCGGCGGCGCGCGTCGCGGGGACGCGGTGGGTGACGTCGTTCCCGCCCACCACGATGACGGCGACGTCGGCGCGATACCCCGGCGGGAGTTCCGCGAGCTGCGCGGTCAGCGCCGAGGTCTCCGACCCCACGACCGCGGCGGTGCGGAGCCGAACGGGACGGGCGGCGTCGCGCGCGATGCCCTTCGCGAGTCGCGCACCCAGCGTGTCCCGCCGGTGGCCCGCGCCGAGCCCCGCGGCGATCGAGTCGCCCAGCAGCAGCAGCTCGACCGGCTCCCCCGGGTGCTTCTTGCCCCGCCACACTCGGTCGGCGTCCAGAGCCTGCTCCCCCAGTGGCTTGCCGATCCGGCGCCGCGCGATCGCGGCCTGCCGCGAGATGAGCGTCCGCACCGCCACGGCGGTCGCGCCGAGCACGGCGACCGTCGAGGCGGCGGTCAGGGTCACCGGTCGACGCGCACGCATCCTCCGATGACACTCGCCCTCGATGAACGCCCGGTGGACGCGCCGTGACGGTGGAGCGACACCGGGCTCCCGGCATCCTGAGCTCTCGTCGTGTCTGTCATCAGCCGAGATTGCGACGCGCGCGGGAGCGCAGAGCGATCGCGACGATCAGCACTGCCACGGCGAGGACGATGTCGAGGGCCAGTCCCGCGAGGAGTTCGTCGCGTCCGGCGGCGCCGGTGAGGCTGACGAGTCCTCCGATGACGATCACGCCGAACGACAAGGCGAGCTGTTGCGCGGTGCTGAACATGCCGCCCGACAGTCCCGCGGCCTCCACCGGGACCTCGCGGACGACGAGCTGGGTGAGCGGAGAGAAGATCAACGCCTGACCCGCGCCGAGCAGCACGAGCGCGGGCTGCAGCCACAGGCCCACCTCGCTGCCCCACGCCACCGCGAGGGTGCCCGCCATCCCGAGCAGCGCGACGATCTGCAGCGCCACGCCGAGGATCAGCGTCGCGTCGCCGAGACGGCTCTGGATACGGGCGACGGCGAGAGACATCCCCGCGAACACGACTGCGAAGGGCAGCAGCGCCATGCCCGCCTGCAGCGACGTCAGTCCCCCGGCCTCCACGGCTCGCGGGAAGACGTAGAGCAGGGCGGAGTACCCGGCGAAGAACAGCCCCGCGGCGAGCAGCCCGAGCTGCAGGGGGCGCAGGCGCAGCACGCTCGGCGGCAGCAGCGGGACGCGGCCGGAGCGCTCGATGGCATCCTGGTGCTTCCACATGCCCACCAGCGCGACGACGGCCACCACGAGCGCGAGGGCGACGGGCCAGGACCAGTTCCAGACCGGTCCGAAGGTGAGGGCGACGGAGGCGGCCAGGATGCCGAGCGCCAGCGCCGCGGTGCCGACGAGGTCGATCGCGACCACCTCGTGAGCGCGTGAACGCGGCGCGAGCGGGGCGAGGGCGATCGCCGCGACCGCGATGAGCGCGACCACGACGAAGACGGCACGCCACCCCTCGACGAAGCCGAACGACAGCCCGGCGAGCGCTCCGCCGGACACCTGGCCGACCGCCGCGCCGATGCCGCCGCTCGCGCCGAAGGCGGCGATGGCGCGGGTGCGGGCGGATCCTCGCGAAGTCGCCTGGATGGTCGCGAGCACCTGCGGGGTGCACAGAGCGGCCCCGACACCTTGGACGACGCGCGCGGCGATCAGCGTCTCGATCGAGGGGGCGAGGGCGCACGCGATCGCCGAGACGAGGAACAGCCCCATGCCGATCGTGTAGAGGCGGTGTCGGCCGTAGCGGTCTCCGAGACGTCCGCCGAGGATCAGCAGCACGGCGAAGGGGATGCCGTAGCCCGCGACGACCAGTTCGAGAGCCACGTCGCCGGCGCCGAAGCGTTCGCGCAGCGTGGGGAGGATCACCGTCACCGCGTTGAAGGCGAAGGTCCCGGCTCCGGGGCCGACGAGGAAACCGAGGTAACGCCAGGTGGGCACGCCCTCGGCGGCGTCGAGGTCGGGCAGACCGGGGCGGAGCGGCAAGGGGGCGCTGCCGGTGGCGGGCTGTGCGGAGGTGGTCATGGTGCCAGCATGGAACCGGCGGCATCCTGGTACCAGGAGTGCCTTCATCCTGGTACTGAGAGCACTCCCCACCGCGCGAGGACGTGTCGGAGGGCGGTCCTAGGATCGCCGGAGAGGGAGGGATGCCATGAGTCGGTCCGACGACGCCCGCGCCGAGTTCGCGGGGTTCCTGCGCAGCCGTCGGGCGCGCCTGCGTCCCGCCGACGTGGGCCTCCCCGACGGCACACGTCGCCGCGTCGCCGGCCTGCGCCGAGAAGAGGTCGCGCAGCTCGCCGGTGTCGGACTCACCTGGTACACCTGGCTCGAGCAGGGACGCCCGATCGCCGCCTCCGCGCAGGTCGTGGCCGCGATCGCGCGCGCTCTGCTCCTGAGCGACGACGAGCGCGACCACCTGTTCGCCCTCGCCGATCTTCCTCTTCCCGATCGCGAGGCACGCCAGTGCGTCGGGCAGACGCACCTCGACCTGCTCGAGAAGCTCCTGCCCTACCCGGCAGCGGTGCAGACCTCGCGCTTCGACATCCGTGCGTACAACCGCTCGTACCGCTACCTCTTCGACGATCTCGACGACATGCCGGCCGAACGGCGAAACTGCGCGGTGCTGCTGTTCACCGACACGGCGTGGCAGCGCGCCCACGTCGACCTCGACCACGCGCAGCGACGGATCGCGGCTCGCCTGCGTGCGGCCTACGGCCGGCACCACGAGGAGCCCTCGTGGCAGCGTTTCATCGCGGAACTCGAAGCGACGTCGCCGCGCTTCGCGGAGCTGTGGCGGCTGGGGGACGTCGGCGGAGAGCGAAACGCTCCGAAGAACCTCGTGCACGCGCGCGTCGGAGCGCTGCACCTCGAGATGTCGAGCCTGTGGATCGACGAGGGCCTCGGCTCGCGCGTCGTGTGGTTCTCGCCCCGCGACGATGCGACCGCGGCGCGCCTCGAACGGCTCGCGGCCGAGAGTCCGGACGAGGCGGTGATCAGCGCGGTGGCGTAGCCGGTGTGCTCGCCGACGCCAAGCCGGACAGGAGAAGGCCGAGCCCGCCGACGGCGTCGGAACCCACGAGGCCCCCTCGCGTCGACGAGCTCGGATCGTCCGCGGACCCGTCGATCGGCGCGGGCGTGCGGTCTCAGCTCAGGGGACGAAGCTCCAGGGTCTCGGGCGTGGTCCCGACCCCGACGGGAGCGAATGCTCCGTACCCGTCGGCGGCCGAACGCTCGAGCAGCGCCTTCATGTTCTTCGGCCGCTGCTCGACGCGCACCCGCGCACCGCCCTCGACCAGGTGCGACTTGAGCGCGAGCAGCTGCGCCAAGGGCACGTCGCGGTCGTGCACGAGCACCACCGAGCGCTCCCCCGCGGCGTCCGCGTCGGGAAGCAGGTCGACGATCCGCTCGAACCCGATCGAGAATCCCACCGCCGGCACCTGCTGCCCGAGGAACCGCCCGATCATGCCGTCGTACCGACCACCACCGCCGAGCGAGTAGTCGACGCTCGGGTGCGCGAGCTCGAAGATCGTGCCGGTGTAGTAGCCCATGCCCCGGACGAGGAACGGGTCGAACACCAGCGGCGCATCGGCGCCCCGCGCCGCCGCGACGGTCTCCCCGAGCGCGACGAGGTGGGCGATGACCTCGTCCGGGATGCCGGCGGGCAGAGCCGCGCGAATGCCGGCGTCGTCGAAGGTCGGGGTGCCCGCCGGCCGGTCGAGGTAAGAGGCGAGAGCGTCGACGGCCTCGACCGCAGCGCCGCGTTCGCGCAGTTCGGCGACGACCCCCGAGGGACCGACCTTGTCGAGCTTGTCGATCGTGATGAGCACACCGGGGCGCTCCTCGGCGGCGAAACCGAAGACGTCGAGCATCGCGTCGAGCACGCGGCGGTCGTTCACGCGTATGGATCCGCCCTCGAGTCCGAGCGTGTCGAGCACGTCGAGGCTCGCGATCATCAACTCCGCCTCGGCGCGGGCGGAAGCATCGCCGATGATGTCGATGTCGCACTGCAGGAACTGGCGGTAGCGCCCCTTCTGCGGCCGCTCGGCCCGCCAGACCGGAGCCATCTGGATCGCGCGGAACACCGTCGGCAGCTGCGCGCGGTTCGTCGCGTAGAAGCGCGCCAGGGGCACGGTGAGGTCGTACCGCAGGCCGAGGTCGGCGAGAGCCGCGGGATCGTCGGCCGCGGCGCGGATGGCCTCGGCATCCATCCCCCTCTTCAGGATGCTGAACGAGAGCTTCTCGTTGTCGCCGCCGATGCCGGCGTGCAGGCGGTCGTAGTCCTCCATGACGGGGGTCTCGATCTCGTCGAAGCCGTGCGCGCGGTAGCGTTCGCGGATGACGGCGAGCACGCGCTCGCGACGGGCCTTGTCAGCGGGGAGGAAGTCGCGCATTCCGCGCGGCGGGTTCACGGATGCCACAGTGCCATTGTTCCAGGCTCCCGCGGCTCCCCGAGCGCGCGCCGCCGAGCGACCGCGCTCTGCGCCGAGACCGTACGACATCGACGAAACCGCAGGCGAGGGGCGCCCACCGCATACGGTCTCGTCAATCGGATGCGGTTTCGGTGCTCGCCTCCGCTGCGTGCACGTCGGCGCGCAGGGCGCGCAGGCGCTCGCGCAGGGCGCGCTCGGCGTCCCAGCCGCGCGCCCGCGCGAGCTGGACGAGGGCGAGCAAGGCGTCGCCGAGCTCGGCTTCGGACTCGGGGTCGGCGAGTCGGTGATGCGGGGCGTGCACCCCGACCTGCGCGGCCTTGCCGATCACCTTCTGGGCGAGGGCGAGCGAGGGCATGTGCTCGCTGACACCGTCGAGCACGCTGGTGCGATCGTGCTTCTCCGCCGCCTTCGCCGCGTTCCAGTGCACCAGCACCTCTTCGGGCGTGGATGCCACGGCCCCCGCGAACACGTGGGGGTGACGCCGCACCATCTTCTCGGTCAGCCCCCGCGCGACGTCATCGATGTCGAACGGGTCGTCCGCGTCGCCCGCGGCGATCTCGGCGTGGAACAGCACCTGCCAGAGCAGATCACCGAGCTCCTCGCGCAGATCGGCGCGTGTGCCGGACTCGACGGCGTCGATGACCTCAGCGCTCTCCTCGACGAGGTAGGGCACGAGGTCGCGGTGGTCGATGGTCTGCGTCCAGGCGCAGCGCTCACGCACCGCGCGCATCGTCTCGGCGGCCTGTCGCAGCGCGTCCTCGGTCACGGCGTCTCCCTCCCCGGGGCGGCGGTGGCGCCGCTGTCCCGAGTATGCCCCGCGGGGGCGCGCGGCGCGCCAGGGACGGGCCGAAGTCCGGAAGATCTCGGATGCCGCGCGGCGGCGACCGCAAGAATCCGCGGCAACCCCGCCCCGGGCGAAGAATTGTCCGGAGTTCGGACCGCCGCACCGGGGGGAGCACGTCGCACTCCGCCCCCGCGTCATCCGCGCGCAACGGGACGCCGATAATCTGGGGCGTGTGCGAGAACTGACCCCGACCGAGGCCATCGACCTCGTGGGCCGCTTCGAAGCCGGCCAGGAGCTCCCCGAGCAGATGCGCGCCGACGTGCGCCTGCTCGGTTCGCTCCTCGGCCGCGTGCTTCGAGAGAGCGGCTCCCCCGGACTGTACGACGACGTCGAGCGCCTGCGGACGGCGACGATCCAGGCCTACACCGACGAGACGCCCGAGGCGTTCGAGAGGGCTGCCGCGATCGCCGACGGCTTCTCGATCGAGCGGGCCGACGAGGTGGCGCGTGCCTTCACCGCCTACTTCCACCTCGTCAACCTCGTCGAGGAGCACCAGCGCGTGCGCATCCTGCGCGAGCGGGGCGACCGTCCCTCGCGCAGCGGCACGCCCGACACGATCGCGACGGCGTTCGAGCGGCTCTCGAGCGAGGTCGGCGAAGAGACCGCGCTCACGCGTCTGCAGGCCCTGCGCTTCCACCCCGTCTTCACCGCGCACCCCACCGAGGCACGCCGCCGCGCGATCTCCACGAGCATCCGCCGCCTGTCGGAGCTGCTGTCCGAGCACGACGACGCATCCGAGGGCGGCACCGAGAGCCGCCGCGCCGAGCGCCGCATGCTCGAAGAGATCGACACGCTCTGGCGCACCGCTCCCCTGCGTCGCGAGAAGCCGTCCCCCGTCGACGAGGTCCGCTCGGTGATGTCGGTGTTCGACGAGACGCTCTACACCGCCGTGCCTCGCGTCTACCGTCGCATCGACGACATCCTCCAGGGCGAGCACGCCGGCTCCCGCGCTCCGATCGTGAAGCCGTTCGTCCGCGTCGGCTCCTGGGTCGGCGGCGACCGGGACGGCAACCCCTTCGTCACGGCCTCCGTCACCCGCAAGGCCGCCGCGATCGCGAGCGAGCACGTCCTCCTGGGCCTGGAGCGTACGACGCAGCGCGTGGGCCGCGGGCTGACGCTGGATGCCGAGACCACTCCGCCGAGCGACGCTCTCTTCGCGCTGTGGCACCGCCTGCGC
>NZ_QAJB01000370.1:0-1684 GCF_003061325.1 Microbacterium sp. HMWF026 | reverse complement strand
GCCGAGATCGCCGAGCGCTCCCCCGACGAGCCGCACCGCCGCATCCTGCTGCTGCTCGCGCGCAAGATCGCCGCGACCCGCACGCGCGACGCCGACCTGGCGTATCGCGACCCCGAGCACCTGCTCGCCGATCTGCGCACGGTCCAGGACTCCCTGGTCGCGGCCGGGGCGGCCCGACAGGCCTATGGAGCGCTGCAGCGCCTCGTGTGGCAGGTCGAGACCTACGGCTTCCACCTCACCGAGCTCGAGGTCCGCCAGCACTCGGCCGTCCACCGCAAGGTGCTCGACGAGCTGCGCGCCGGCGGCGCCCGCAGCGAGCTGACCGAAGAGGTCCTCGAGGTTTTCCGCTCGATCGCCTTCGTGCAGGAGCGTTTCGGTCCCCGCGCCGCGGGCCGCTACATCGTCTCGTTCACGCAGTCCGCGCAGGACCTCGCCAACGTGCACGAGCTGGCCGGTTACGCCGTCGGCCCCGGCGAGCAGCCGCCGGTCCTCGACGTCATCCCCCTGTTCGAGACCTTCGCCGACCTGCAGGCCGCGCCCGGCATCCTGGCCGAGATCGTGTCGCACCCCGCTTTCGTGGATCGCCTGGATGCCACCGGCCGCCGCCTTGAGGTCATGCTCGGCTACTCGGACTCGTCGAAGGACGTCGGTCCGGTCGCCGCCAACCTCGCGCTGTACAAGGCGCAGGCGAAGATCGCGACGTGGGCCGAGGCCGAGAGGATCGAGCTGACGCTGTTCCACGGCCGCGGCGGTGCCCTGGGTCGCGGTGGCGGTCCGGCGAACTCGGCGATCCTGGCTCAGCCCCCGCATTCGGTCGACGGCCGCTTCAAGCTCACCGAGCAGGGCGAGGTCATCTTCGCCCGGTACGGCGACCCCGACATCGCGATGCGTCACATCGACCAGGTGGCGGCCGCGGTGCTGACCGCCTCCTCCCCCTCGATCGAGCGTCGCAACCGCGGGGCGGCCGAAGCCTTCGCCGACGTCGCGCAGACGATGGATGTGGCGTCGCGAGAGCGCTTCTTCGCCCTCGTGAAGGCTCCGGGCTTCGCGCCGTGGTTCGCCACGGTCACCCCGATGGAGGAGCTCGGCCACCTCGCCCTCGGCTCGCGGCCCGCGCGCCGCGGCCTGTCGGTCGAGTCGCTCGAGGACCTGCGCGCGATCCCCTGGGTGTTCTCGTGGACGCAGGCCCGCATCAACCTCGCCGGGTGGTTCGGTCTGGGCACCGCCCTGGACGCCGTCGGCGATGAGCAGCGCCTGCGCGACGCGTACGAGCAGTGGCCGCTGTTCCGCACGATGATCGACAACGTCGCGATGAGCCTGGCCAAGGCCGATGAGCGCATCGCTCGTCGTTACCTGGCTCTCGGCGACCGCGAGGACCTCGCGCAGCTCGTCATGGACGAGATGCTGCTCACCCGCTCCTGGGTCGAGCGCATCACCGGCGGCGACCTGCTGGGCAACAAGCCGGTGCTGCAGCGCGCGGTGAAGATGCGCAGCCCCTACGTCGATGCGCTGTCGCTGCTGCAGCTACGCGCCCTGCGCGCGCTCCGCGATGCGCACGGCGAGAATCCGACCCCGGATGCCGAACACCAGCGTCTGCTGCTGCTGTCGGTCAGCGGTGTGGCCGCGGGACTGCAGAACACCGGCTGACGGCATCGGTCCGCACGACGAAGCGCCGGTCCCCGGG
>NZ_QAJB01000369.1:554-2627 GCF_003061325.1 Microbacterium sp. HMWF026 | reverse complement strand
GGTGTGGCGCGACTTCGAGCGTCAGGCCACGCTGGCGGTGTCGACCATCCTGGGGGCCGTGTCGACGCTGTCGGGACCGGCGACCGGGACGATCAAGCCGCGGCCCCTGACGCGGCGGGAGTATCGCAGCCGTCGCGCGGGGGATCCCTTCCGCCCGGTCATGCGGGGGCGTGAGCGTGCTGGGCATCGACGTCAACAAACTGGTGCTGGTCGGCATCCTGATCGGACTCGTCGTCGGGCCCGGCCGGCTGCTCGCGTGGAGCCGGGAACTGCCGCGCCGCGTCGGCCGCCTGCACGCGCTATACCAGCAGGGGCGCTCGCAGGTGCTCAACGAGCTCGAGACCGCGGCGCCCGACTGGAGGGAGTACGACCCGCGCCGGCTGGATCCCCGGCGGCTGCTGCGCGACCTCGCGGCCTCGGCAGACGTCCCGGAGGTCGCCGCGGAGCGGGTGATGTCAGTCGCGACCCCGGGTGTGGCGGCGGGTGACGCGACGACGGACGGAAGCCGTGATGATCGCGCCGACGAGCGCACCCGTGGCATTGGCGACGACGTCCGCCGCACTCGCGGTACGCCCGGGCAGGAAGAGCGCCTGGGCGGTCTCGACCAGGACCGGGACGCCCAGCGAGACGCCGAGCACGGCCCAGGGCCGGCATCTCACGAAGAGCGCGAGCAGCACGCCGAAGGGCACGAACAGCACGACGTTCAGCGCGAAGTCGACGTGCAGCGGGCTCGCGCCGGGGAAGGCCGCGTAGATGAGGCCGTAGGCGAAGCCGGCGTCCCGGTCGAGGTGGTCGGGCCACAGCAGGATGACGGCGAGCGCCACCGCGTACAGGCCCGTCAGCATCATGAGGGTGCGCCGACGGGGGCGGATCCCACCGGCCGGGAGCCCATTTCGCCCTGAGTCCTGCGGCGAACGGCGGGACCGCGGGGGTCGCCTACGCGCGGCGGAGCGAGAGGGCCGCGGCATCCTCAGTCCTTCCTGGCGAAGGTCCGACGGACGATGCGCAGCAGGCCGAGGAAGCCGAAGAGCCCGATTCCGGCCCCCAGCACCGCGAACAGGGTGATGGATCCCCCGAGCACGGGTCCCCCGCCGCTCACGATCAGCACGACGGCCAGGACGACGGCCGCGATGGACACGAGCGTTGAGGCGATCTCGGCCGTCGCGCGGTCGAGCAGACCGCGCAGGTCGCGGCCGTCCTCTCCGCGCAGGGTGATGCCGATCGACCCCTTCTCGGCGCCGGTGAGCAACGCGTCCAACCGACGCGGAATCTGCTCGAGGCGCGCCATGCCGATCACCGCGTTCGCCTGCAGGTCGGTGGCCATGCGCGAGAGCGACAGCGTGCGGCGCAGCAGGGTGGGCATGAGCGCGAGCGCGCGACCGGCCATGTCGAAATCGTCGACGATGACCCGGAGGCATCCCTCGAGTGTCGCGAAACTGCGGAAGGCGGAGGCCAGTTCGCCGGGGAGGGCGAGGCGATGCTGACGGATCACGTCGACCATCCGCGTGAAGATGGACGCGTGCGCGTCGCTGCGCAGGTGCTCGGTCGTCAGGACCACGCCCACGTCATGACGGAAGGCCTCGACGTCGAGGTCGGCGGGGGCCTCCACGATGAGGAGGAGGGCATCGACGGCCGCGATGTCGTTCTCGCTCAGCGCGGCCAGCAGCAGGGCTGTGAGGTGCTGACGGCGACTGCGCTCGATGACCCCGACGGCTCCGAAGTCGATCATGCCGAGCGTGCCGTCCTCGCGCAGCAGCACGTTGCCCGGATGCAGGTCGGCGTGGAAGACGCCGTAGACGAGGATCTGCTCGATGACCGTCGACATGAGCACCTCTGCCAGACGGTCGCGCGCGGCGGCATCCATCCGTGAGAGTCGGTCCGCGGAATCGCTGAGCGCGGTGCCGTCGACCAAGCCCATCGTCAGGACGCGCTGGTGCGAGGCGGCGGGGAAGATCGCGGGAGCCGTGACGGCGCGCCGCCGGAGGGGATCGGCCCGGTCGATCCGGTCGAGGGTGGCGCCGATCATCTGCGTGTTGCGGGCTTCGATGCGGTAGTCGAGCTCTTCGAGGAGCG
>NZ_QAJB01000369.1:0-544 GCF_003061325.1 Microbacterium sp. HMWF026 | reverse complement strand
GGCTCGCGCACCGGGCCGACGCGCGTCCGCGCCTCGGCCCGGTGCGCGAGCCGCAGGATGATGTCGGCGTCCGCCTCGACCTGCGCACGGGCCGCCGGTCGCTGCACCTTGACCACGACGTCGGTGCCGTCGAGCAGACGCGCACGGTGCACCTGGGCGACCGAGGCCGCGGCCAGGGGCACGGGGTCGACCTCGGCGAACACCTGATCGAGGGGGACGTCGAGATCGCTTTCGATGACCGCACGCACGGTCTGCCAGGGCAGCGTCGTGGCGTTCGTCTGCAGCGAGGCGAGGGCGCTCAGATACGGCTCGGGCACGAGGTCGCGACGGGTGGAGAGCACCTGTCCCAACTTGACGAAGCTCACGCCGGCGTCGTTGATGGTCGCGACGATCGCGTTGGCGCGCTCCTCCGAGGTGCTGAGCTGCTCCTCGACACGGGCGCGGCCCCCGTGGAACAGCCACCCGACCCCGTGCCGCGAGGCGATCGCGAGGATGTCGATGTAGCGCCGCGTGCGCTTGCGTTGACGGAGGGCCGCGCCCGTGT
>NZ_QAJB01000368.1:13941-15727 GCF_003061325.1 Microbacterium sp. HMWF026 | reverse complement strand
GCCGCGCTGCCGCGTTCCTCGGCAGGAAGAGCGTTTATGGATGCCGATGAAGCGGCGCCCCGCCGGTCAGAGCGCGGCAAGCGCCTGGTCAACATCGGCGCCGGGTGTCGGGCGCCAGGCGCCGGGCGCCGGGCGCTGGGCGCTGGCACGCCTCGATGAACGCTCTCCGTGCCGAAACACGCCGCGCTGCCGCGTTCCTCGGCAGGAAGAGCGTTTATGGATGCCGATGAAGCGGCGCCCCGCCGGTCAGAGCGCGGCAAGCGCCTGGTCGACGTCGGAGCCGGGCGTCCGGTGCCGTGTGTCCCGGTGCCGTGCGCTGGGCGCCGGGCGCCGGGCGCCGGGACACCTCGATAAACGCTCTCCGTGCCGAGAAACGCCGCGGTACCGCGTTTCTCGGCAGGAAGAGCGTTTATGGATGCCGTGGACGCGGCGCCCCGACCTCGAGGGCCGACGACGGCGTACAGACGCCGTTGACGCGGCGCCCCGACGTCGACGGCCGACGATGACGTACCGGCGGTCAGAGCGCGGCGAGCGCCTGGTCGACGTCGGCGACGAGATCCTCGACCGACTCGATGCCCACCGACAGGCGCACGATCGTCTCGGGAACCGCCAGCTCGGTTCCGCGCACCGAGGCGTGGGTCATGGCATCCGGGTAGTTCACCAGGGACTCCACACCGCCGAGCGACTCCGCGAGCGTGAACAGGCGGGTCGACTCCGCGAAACGGCGGGCGGCTGCGGCGTCGGCGAGCTCGAGCGAGACGATGCCGCCGAAGCCGCTCATCTGCCGCGCGGCCAGCTCGTGACCGGGGTGCGAGGGCAGTCCCGGGTAGTACACCTTCGCCACGCGGTCGTGCGCGAGCAGGTGCTCGGCCACCGCCTGCGCGTTCGAACTGTGCCGCTGCATGCGGACCGCGAGGGTCTTGATGCCGCGCGTGGTCAGGTACGCGTCGAACGGACCCGACACCGCGCCCGCGGCGAACTGCAGGAACTGCACCTTCTCGGCCAGGCCAGCGTCGGCGAACGCGAGCGCACCCCCGACGACGTCGCTGTGTCCGCCCAGGTACTTGGTCGCGGAGTGCACGACCACGTCGGCACCCAGCGAGAGCGGACGCTGCAGGGCCGGCGACGCGAAGGTGTTGTCGACGACCACCAGGGCGCCGGCCGCGTGGCCGAGGCGGGCGAGACCCTCGATGTCGGTGATGCGCAGCATCGGGTTGCTGGGCGTCTCGACCCAGACCATCTTCGGCGCGCGCTCCTGGACAGCGGATGCCACGGCATCCAGGTCGCTCATGTCGACCACCCGCAGCTTCACACCCCACGGGCCGAGCACCCGAGCCAGCAGGCGGTAGGTGCCGCCGTAGACGTCGTTTCCGAGCAGGACCTCGTCGCCCGGGACGAGGGCCGCGCGCAGCAGGGCGTCCTCACCGGCGAGGCCCGAGGCGAACGACAGGGCGCGTGCCCCGCCCTCGAGCGCCGCGATCTGGGTCTCGAGCGCCGTGCGGGTGGGGTTGCCGCTGCGCCCGTACTCGTACCCGCCGCGTAGACCTCCGATGCCGTCCTGCGCGTACGTCGTCGAGACGTGGATCGGCGGGATGACCGCGCCGGTGGTCTCGTCGGGCGCCTGACCGGCGTGGACGGCGAGACTGTCGAAGCCGCGGGCGGCGTCGTGGGTGCTCATGCGGAGTGCTCCTCGGTGGTGGGGGGAAGAAGGGATGCCACGGCCTCGACCTCGTAGCCGCGCGCGGTCATCCATTCGTCGTCGAAGATCTTGCTGAGGTAGCCGCGC
>NZ_QAJB01000368.1:0-13931 GCF_003061325.1 Microbacterium sp. HMWF026 | reverse complement strand
CCGCCATGCCGCTGGACCCGCCGACGAGCAGGCCCTCTTCGCGGGCGAGGCGGCGGGTCATCGCGAACGACTCGGCGTCGGAGACGCGCTCGTACGCGTCGACGAGGGTGGGGTCGAACGCCGGGGGCCAGAAGTCCTCGCCGACGCCCTCGACGTCGTAGCCGTGGATGTCGTCGCCCGAGTAGATCGAGCCCTCGGGGTCGACGCCGACGATCCGCACCGATGAGCCGGCGACCTCGCGCAGGTAGCGTCCCGTGCCGGTGATGGTGCCGCCGGTTCCGACGCCGGCGACGAAGTGCGTCAGCGCACCGTCGGTGTCGCGCCAGATCTCGGGACCGGTGGTCTCGTAGTGGCTGCGGGGGCCGTTGGGGTTGGCGTACTGGTTGGGCTTGAAGGCCCCGGGGATGTCGCGCACGAGCCGGTCGCTGACGCTGTAGTACGACCGCGGGTCGTCGGGTTCGACGTTCGTGGGCGTGACGACGACCTCGGCGCCGTAGGCGCGCAGCACCGCGCGCTTGTCCTCGGCGACCTTATCGGGCACCACGAACACGCAGCGGTACCCGCGCTGCTGCGCGACGAGGGCGAGTCCCACCCCGGTGTTGCCGCTGGTGGGCTCGACGATCACGCCGCCGGGTCGCAGGTGGCCGTCGCGCTCGGCCGCGTCGACGATGTTCGCGGCGATGCGGTCCTTCGCCGAGCCTCCGGGGTTGAAGTATTCGATCTTCGCGAGCACGGTGGCGGCGATGCCGTCGGTGACGCGGGAGAGGCGGACGAGGGGGGTGTCACCGACGAGGTCGGCGACGCTCTGGGCGTAACGCACGGTGTGATCCTGTGGGGTCGATGCGCCGGAACGGCGCGGCTGACGGGGTCGTCGAAGAAGAACGCGGGGGGCGTTCAGCGACAACAGCGACAGGTCAGCACGCGGCCAGCATACCCGAGGGATCGGCCGGTCGCGCCCGCACGGCCGATCACGCGACCGCGCCGAGGAACTCCTCGAAGCTCTGCGCCGGGCGACCGGTCACGCGCTCGACGTCGTCGGAGACCCCCGCGAGGTCGCCGCTGGCGATCGCGGTGTAGGTGCTGACCCACGCGTCGACCTGCCAGCGCGGCGCGCCGAAGGCGGCGCGCGAGGCGTAGGCCTCGTCGACCGTCTCGTCGTGGAAGCGCACCGGGTGCCCGCGGACGGCCGAGATCTTCTCGGCGACCTCGGCCAGGCTCAACGCCTCGGGACCGGTCAGGTCGTAGGCGGTGTCGGCGTGCGCGGCGGGATCCCGCAGCACCGCCACCGCGGTGGCGGCGACGTCGGCGCGCGAGACGAGCGAGCAGCGGCCCTCACCGGCCGGTCCGCGGATGACGCCGTCGTCCCCCGCGAAGAGCTCCATCATGTCCATGTAGAAGTTGTCGCGCAGGAACGTCCACGACATGCCCGACGCCCGGATGATCTCCTCGGTCGCGGCGTGGTCGCGCCCTAGCGTGAAGACCGCGTCGGGCGCGGCCGCCAGGAACGACGTGTAGACGATCGACCGGACGCCCGCGGCCGCGGCCGCCTCGACGAAGGTGCGGTGGTGCTCGACGCGGTCGGCGGTCTCGGACGCCGAGACCATCAGCAGGGTGTCCACGCCCTGCAGGGCTTCGCGGACGGCATCCCCCTCGGAATAGCGGGCGACGTGCACCTCGGCTCCGTCCAGGCGGGGAGCGCGCGAGGCGTCGCGCACCACCAGGCGCTGCGGAATGCCGCGGGCGGCGAGATCGCGGGCGACACGACCTCCGACGGCTCCGGTGGAGCCGGTGACGGCGACGACGGGCGACTGGGACATGCGGCCTCCGGAGACGAGTGGGCGGTCCTCTCAGCGTAGGACCTGGCCGTCACCGTCGGCCGGGAACCGGCTAAGAAGCCGGGACGACCAGACGCGACACGCGCACGCGCACGCTCGCGGGCGTCTCGTCGTCGCCCGCACCCCGCGCCGCCGCGGCCACGGCTGCCGCCACGGCCGCCGCATCGTCGTCGCGCGAGACGCCGATGCACACGGTGATCGCCCGAGCTCCGGCGGTCTCGTCGACCGCGGTCAGCGAGCCGTCGGCGTCGGTCACGTGCTCGAACGCCCGCGCCACGACGGGACGAGCGGAGTACACCTCGCGCACGCCCTCGACCGCGGTGACGGCCAGATCGATGCGCGGGGCCAGTTCGGCCGCGGTGATGGTGGTCATCGGTCTTCCCCCTCATCGATGTGGACGTCGCCGACCGTCACGTCGACCCGGCCCACCCTCAGATCGCCGTGCTGTTCGATCGCGGAACGGATGCCGTCGCGCATCTGCTCGACGACGGCGGCCATCGGGCGCCCGAAACGCACGCTCACGGTCACGCGGACGTCGAGCGGGGCCTCGGGCTCGGCCTGATCGACGCGCACCCGCCCGACGAACAGACCGTCGATGCCGTCTCCGACGCCCCGGATCAGCTCGTAGAGCGCGCCCTCGGTCACCACCAGTTCGGTGCCGTCCGCGGTGCGCGCGAGGGGGATGTCGCGCCCCGCGCGGAACTCGCGCATGACCTCGCGCATGATGTCGTCGTACCAGGACTCGGCCAGGGGCTCGGCCGCCTGCTCCTCGACGATCTCTCGGGAGAGGCGCCCCATCCGGTCCATGGACGCCAGAATGGCCTGGCACTCGGCGTTGCGCTCGATCGCGGGGATGCGGGGGGTGCGTCCGCGGTCGAGGTAGGCCGAGAGGTCTTCGAGGGAGTAGCCGGAGCCTCCGATGTCGTCGCCGTTCTCGCTCATCATGGTCACCTCCACTCCTGCATGCGTTCCAACACGGTCTTTCGGGCACGGGCGAGACGACCGCGCACGGTCGCCGCCGATTCACCCACCTCGACGGCGATCTCGTCGTAGCTGTGACCGCCGACCTCGCGCAGCACCCAGACCACGCGCAATTCCTCGGGCAGATCGGCGAGGACCCTTTTGAGGGCGTCCATCTGCGACGACGCCACCGCGGCCCGCTCGGGGTCGTCCTTCGCGGACACCATCTCTTCGTCGATCTGATCCGAGATCTTCCGCGAGCGCATCCGATCGGTGACCTTGCGCGAGACGATCGTCGTCAACCAGCTTCGCACCTTCTCGGGATCGGTCAGGTCCGGCAGACGGCGCCACGCCGTGATGAGCGCCTCCTGCACGCAGTCGTCGGCGTCCGCGCGCGAGCCGGTGAGGCGCGTCGCGAAGGCGACGAGGAAAGGGGCGTGCCGGCGCACGAGGACGCCGAACGCGAGTTGGTCGCCGTCGGCCGCGCGCGACGCGAGAAAGGCGTCGGTGGCGGAAGACAAAGAGGGCATCGCGGTTCCTGTCAGCAATCTTTCAGCGACGGATCGTGACGTTTCACGAACCCGTCCCGTCCACATAGCGAAACACCCCGGTACGTCTTCGGTCCGGGATCTTGACGAAAGGACGCTCCTCATGGCAAACACCACCTCCTCCACCGACGCCCGCGCCAACGGCGGCAAGACCGTCATCGTCGACCCCGTCGTCGCCAAAGTCGCCGGCATCGCCGCGGCCGAGGTTCCCGGCGTGCACGCCCTCGGTGGCGGCGCGGCCCGCGTCATCGGCAACATCCGCCAGGCCGTGGGCTCGAAGGACTACGCCCAGGGCGTGAGCGTCGAGGTCGGCGAGACCGAGGTCGCCGCCGACATCGCCATCCAGGTCGACTACCCCGAGCGCATCCAGCGGGTCGCCTCGAACGTCCGCGCGGCCGTCGAGAAGGCGATCAGCGAGATCGTCGGCATGAAGGCCGTCGAGGTCAACGTGACGGTGGTCGACGTCTTCATCCCCGGCGACGACGACGAGCAGGAGGAGGCGCGCGTCCACTGACGTGCCGTCCCCGGCCCGCGAGCTGCGGCTCGCGGGCCTTCGTCGTCCCACGACCCGGCGTCAATCCGCTGAACGATGTCGGAGCCGCCCGCTAGCCTCGGCGGCATCCTCCCTCTCACCCCCAGGAGTCCCATGCGCATCGCCCTCACCGGCTCGTCCGGCAAACTCGGCACCGTCGTCGCGCGCGAACTGCGCGCCGCGGGCCACGACGTCATCGGCCTCGACGTGCGCGGCGAGCGCGGTCCCGGCTTCGTCCAGGTCGAGCTCACCGACTACGGACAGGTGATCGACGCGCTCGCGGGCGTGAACGACCAGCACCAGGGGTTCGACGCGGTCGTCCACCTGGGCGCGATCCCGGCCCCCGGCATCCGCTCCGACATCGCGACCTTCCACAACAACATGACGAGCACGTTCAACGTGTTCTGGGCGGCCGTGCGGCTCGGCATCCGCCGCATCGTCTACGCGTCCAGCGAGACCGTGCTGGGGCTGCCGTTCGACGTGCCGCCGCCCTACATCCCGGTCGACGAAGAGTACGCACCGCGCCCCGAGTCGGTGTACTCGCTGGTCAAGACCCTCGAAGAGCGCCTGGCGACCGAGCTCGTGCGCTGGCACCCCGACCTGTCGGTCACCGCACTGCGGTTCTCGAACGTCATGGTGCCCGAGGACTACGCCGAGTTCCCCTTCGACGCCGACGCCCGCACCCGCAAGTGGAACCTGTGGGGTTACATCGACGCCCGCGACGGCGCCCAGGCGATCGAGCGCGCCCTGCAGACCGCTCCGGCGGGCTTCGACACCTTCATCATCGCCGCGGCCGACACCGTGATGACCCGGCCCAACGCCGAGCTGGTGGCCGAGGTGTTCCCCGACACCCCCGTGCACGGCGACCTCGGCGAGAACACGACCCTGCTGTCGATCGACAAGGCGCGACGCCTGCTCGATTACGACCCGCAGCACTCCTGGCGCGACGAGCGCTGACCCCGGCCCGGCGGGGGCGTGACAGACTCGGCGGATGGATGCCGAGAACCCCACCACGCCCCCTCCGGCACCGCACGACGACGAGCCCGTGATCCCGCTGCCCACCGCGCACGAGAAAGAGGTCAGCTACCTCGCGCGCAGCGGTGCGGTGGTGACCCTGCGTCTGATCGACACGGGCCGCTTCGAGGTCAAACTCGACACCCGCGGCGACTACACCGCCGTGCTGCTCTTCGACGGCGAGACCTTCGCGCTGCACCCGGCACCCGGCGTGCACGCGATCGGCGGCACGGGTCTGACCGCCACCGATCTGTACGAACGGTTCTGACCCGCGCGCGCAAGCCCCGCCGTCAGCCGGGTCGCCCCGGTTTGACTGAGGTCCTCGACCTGCCGGGAGGACCACCGTGAGCCATGACGCCGACACCTACGACATCGCCGTGATCGGCGCGGGCCCGGCCGGAACCGCCGCCGCCCTGCGCGCCGCCGAACTCGGCGCGTCGGTGGTGGTCCTCGAGGCCGGGCGCGTGGGCGGCACGTGCGTCAACACCGGGTGCGTCCCCACGCGCGTACTCGCCAAGGCCGCGCGCCTGATGCGCGAGACCCGCTCCGCCGACGACTATGGCATCGTCGTGGACGAACCGCGCGTGGACTGGACGGCCGTCGTCGCGCGCGTGCACGAACGGGTGGATGCCGTGCGCTCCATCAAGCGCGAGGCCGAGCGTTTCGCGGCAGCCGGCGTCGACCTCGTGCACGAGGGCCGCGCGCGCTTCGCCGACGATCACACGCTCGTCCTCGACAGCGGCCGCCGCGTGCGCGCCGAGTCGATCCTCGTGTGCGTCGGCGGGCACTCGCGCCGCCTGCCGATCCCCGGCGCGGAGCTGGCCACCGTCCCCGAGGACGTGCTGTCGCTGACCGAGCTGCCGGACCGCGTCGCCGTGATCGGCGCGGGCAACACCGGGGCGCAGCTCGTGACGGTGTTCCGCTCCTTCGGCTCCGAGGTCACGCTGCTCGACGTGGCTCCGCGGGTGCTCATGGCATCCGATGCCTCCATCTCACGGGCCATCGCCGAGGCCCTCACGGGTCACGGCGTCGACGTGCGCACCGGTATCGACACGGTCGAGCGTCTCGACCGGCAGGACGACGGGTCGATCCGACTCACCTGGCGCGAGGGCGGGGACGCCCGCACGGTCGATGTCGACGTCGTCGTCATGGCGACCGGGTGGCCCGCCGACGTCGAGGACCTGGGCCTCGAGAACGCGGGCGTCGAGGTGGAGCGCTCGGCGATCCCCGTCGACCGGTACTTCCGCACGATCGTGCCGCACATCCTGGCGGTCGGCGACGCGAACGGCCGCGACATGCTCGTGCAGGCGGCCCAGTTCGAGGGCGAGGCGGCGGCCGAGAACGCCGTCCTCGGCGCCAACCGGCGCACGCCCCATCACCTGCTGCCCGCCGGCGGGTTCACCGACCCCGACTACGCCGGAGTCGGCCTGACCGAGGAGCAGGCGCGCGACCGCGACCCCTCGTGCGTCGTCGCGACCGTGCGGTTCGCCGCGCTGGATCGCGCGGTCATCGACGATCGCGAGAACGGCTTCCTCATGCTGATCGCCGACCGGCGTCGCGAACTCGTCCTCGGCGCCCACGCCGTCGGCGAGAACGCGGTCGAGGTCATCCAGTCGGTCACCACGGCGATGGCCGCCGGCATCGACGTGGCGACGCTCGCGGGGGTCCGCTTCGCCTACCCGACCTACAGCGCGGTGATCGGCAACGCGGCGCGGGCGCTCCTGCACGCCGACGCCCCCGCACTGCTGGAGTGACACACTGAGACCGTGACCGCCGCCGATCCCGTCCCGACGACCGCGCCCGCCGGCTCCCCTGCCAAGCGGGGACGCCCCGGGTACGACCGCGACGGCATCCTGGACGTGGCTGTCCGGCTGTTCAACGAGCAAGGGTACGACGCCACGAGCGTGTCGGACCTGGCCCGCCGTCTCGGCCTGACCAAGTCCGCGCTCTACCACCACTTCTCCTCGAAGGAGGAGCTGCTCTCGGTTGCGCTCGAGGCGGCCCTGGGCGGTCTCGAGGCGGTGCTCGACCAGCCCGCGGCCCGTACCGGAGCGGCATCCGACCGCCTGCGGTTCGTCCTCACCGGCGCGACCGACGTCCTGGTCGCGCAGCTGCCCGCGGTGACCCTGCTGCTGCGCGTGCGCGGCAACAGCGCGGTCGAGCAGGCCGCGCTCGAGCGCCGGCGCGTCTTCGACCACCGCGTCACGGCCCTCGTCGCCGCGGCGCAGGCCGAGGGCGAGGTCCGCGACGACGTCGACGCCGCCGTCGCCGCGCGCCTGCTGTTCGGCATGATCAACTCGGTCGTGGAGTGGTACCGGCCCGGCGGCGGGGTCGACGGCGATCGACTCGGCGCCGACATCGTGCGCATCGCGCTCGACGGTCTGCGCACCCCCTGACGGCGGATGCGCTGCCGCCACGTCATTCGCCCTGAAGCGGCGCACGAGAGCACGCACGACGCGCGAAGGGGCCCCGCGCGACGCGCGGAGCCCCGGGGACGCGACCGATCAGGCGCGCAGGTCGACGCCCTTCGGCTCTTTGATGAGCGAGACGGCGACGAGCGACACCAGGGCCGCGACCGCGATGTAGGCGCCGATGGTCCACGAGGCGCCGGTCGAGCGCAGCAGCGCCTCGGCGATCATGGGGGCGAAGGCGCCGCCCAGGATGGCGCCGAGCGCGTAGCCGATCGAGACGCCCGAGTAGCGCACGTTGGCGGGGAACATCTCGGCGTACAGCGCGGCCTGCGGGCCGTACGAGAGCCCCAGCCCGAAAGTCATCACGAACAGCGCGACGAAGTACCAGACGATGTTGCCGGTGTCGATGAGGAACCACATCGGCACGGCCCAGATCGCCAGCAGCAGGTAGCCGAGCTGGAACGTCCGCACACGACCGAGGGTGTCCGAGAGGCGGCCGCCCCACAGGGTGAATCCGAGCCAGCCGAAGGATGCCAGGGTCGTCGCCAGCAGCACGGTGGGACGCGCGAGCCCGAGGACGGTGACCGTGTAAGTGGCGAAGAACGCGATGAGCAGGTACCCGGCGGCGTTGTTGCCGATGAACACCAGCGCGGTCAGGATGACCTGACGCCAGTTCTTTCGGAAGAGCTGACCGAGCGGAGCGGAGGATTCCTTGCGGCGGCGCACGAGGTCCTCGAAGACGGGGCTCTCCTCGACCGCGCGACGGATAATGTACCCGACGACGATCAGCACGATCGAGAACAGGAACGGCACGCGCCATCCCCAGGCCAGGAACGCCTCGGCCGACATCGACGAGGTGAGGACCCACAGCGTCGCCGTGGCGAGGATCATGCCGACCGGGACGCCGATCTGCGGGTACGCGCCGAAGTATCCGCGACGGTTGACGGGGGCGTGCTCGACCGAGAGCAGCGCGGCGCCGCCCCATTCGCCACCGGCCGAGAAGCCCTGCAGCACGCGCAGCAGGATGAGCAGCACCGGAGCCGCCACGCCGATCGCGGCGTAGGTGGGCAGCACGCCGATGAGGGCGGTCGACACGCCCATCATGATGAGCGTCAGCACGAGCATCTTCTTGCGGCCGAGGCGGTCGCCCAGGTAGCCGGCCACGATCGCGCCGAGGGGGCGGAAGAGGAACGAGATGCCGATCGTCGCGAACGACAGCACCTGCGCGATGGCCGGGTCGGTCTGGGCGAGAGGGGCGAGGAACAGGGGCGCGAGCACGAGCCCGGCCGCCTGGGCGTAGATGAAGAAGTCGTACCACTCGATCGAGGTGCCCACGAGGGTCCCGGCGAGCACGCGCCGTTCCTCTCGCGAGATTCCGGTCGTGGTGGCACGGGTGGACGCCGCTGTCTGCGAGGCCATGAGAACTCCGTCGTTCTGTGGGGCAGGGTCGAACTCGACGGCACCTGTTACCGACCGAGCGTTCAGTAATAGTGTCAGAGGTACGCCCGTCCGACAAGAGGACGGCGGAAGGAGCCGCCATGACCCCCTGGACGATCGTCCCCGGAGCCCTCGACGAACGCCTCGGCATCGTCGTCACCGCGCAGTCGGCCGACGGGGTGTCGGCATCCATGCCCGTCGACGGCAACACGCAATCGCTCGGCCGCCTGCACGGCGGCGCCACGGCAGCGCTCGCCGAGGCGGTCGGGTCGTGGGCGGCGATGATCCACGCCTCGACGCTCGGCAAGGTGTGCGTGGGCGTCGACCTGAACATCACCCACCATCGCGGCGCCCGCGCCGGGCGCATCCACGCCGTCGCCACGCCCGCGCACCGCGGCCGGCGCGTGGCCACCTACGACGTGCGGGTCGTCGACGACGAGGACCGGCTCGTCGCCACGGCGCGCATCACGAACCTCATCGTCGATGGCGAGTGACGCCGCGTCTCGCGACGATCCGGGCGCGACGCCGCCCTCTGGCATCCTGGATGCCATGACGAGGATCCGAGGGAGTGCACCGCCCCCATGCGGTGCACCCCCTCGCCCGTCGATGTCAGTCCCGAACATCTCTCGACGGGCGTTTGGGTGCCATCTCGAAGCCGGAGACGACACCCACCCCCATCAGTGCGGTGTCGCCCGCGCCCCGATCCTTACAGCGACCCGAAAAATTTTTTCCGTGGCCTCCGCCGTAAGGTTTCCGCTGCGCGCGACACAGCCCTTGCGAACGAGCGGAGTCGTCCGCCCGTGACCGACGAGCAGGACTTCGTGGCTTTCTTCCGCGAGCATCACAACGCCGTCCTCCGCTTCATCGAGCGGCGGGTGTCGGACCGTGAGGCCGCGGCCGACCTCACGATGGACTGCTTCGAGATCGCGTGGCGCAAGCGCGACCCGCGCGATCCGTTCGGGCTGCCGTGGGTGTACCGCACCGCGCGCAACCTGATCGCGAACGAATATCGACGACGAGAACGGGAGGGGGCGCTGTGGACGCACATCGAGGATCACGTCCGCACCCTCGCGAGCGAGTCGGAGCCGGCACGGGTCCGCGACCTGCTCGAGGCGATGCGGGCCCTGCCCGAGGCCGAGCGCGAGATCCTCTGGTTGACGTACTGGGAAGAGCTGCCCGCCGCCGAGGTCGCGATCGTGATGGGCATGAGTTCGGGCGCGGTGTGGACGCGACTCAACCGCGCGCGGGCCAAGCTGCGCCCCCTGCTGCAGGCCGCCCCGGTGCCCGCCGAGGGGGTGGGCGATGAACGACGATGAGCTCGCCCGCGTCATGCGGCGCCTCGACCCCGCGGGCACGCCCGCCGACGCACCGATCCCCCTCGACGCCGAGCGGCGTCTGCGCGAGATCGTCGGACGACCCCCCGTGGCACGCCGTCGCTCCACCGCCCGGCGCCGCCCCCTGCTGGCGTGGACGTCGGCCGCCGCCGCCGTCGTCGTCATCCTCACCATCGTCACCGGAGTGCTGTGGATGCCGGCACCCTCGGCATCCGCCCTCACTCCCACTCCCCTCGTCTACACCTCCGCGCCGGCCGACCCCGCTGAGGCGGTCGCCGCCGCGCGGGCTCAGCTCGCGCGGGACGACGACGGGGTGATGGCCGAACGCCGCTCCTTGTCGCTCGGGTGGTACTTCAGCGCGTCACCCGACGGCGCCGAGGCCACCGTGTTCCGTCGCGAGTGGGTCGATCTGCGCTGGAACGAGGACTTCTCGGGTTCGATCGTCACCACGGCCGCCGAGGCGACCGACGCCGACGGTGACACCGTCCCCGCCGGCGAACCCGCCCCCGGCACGGTCGTCGCCGAATCGCGGTACGTGCAGAACCAGTTCCGACCGCTGTCGCCGGCGCCCCCGGCCCCCACCGCCGACGCGATGCGGGAGCTGCTGCGCACATCCGTCGGCGCCGAGGGCGAGCTGACCGCCGGTGACGCGATCAACGGCGCGCGCACGCTCCTGGGCGAGTGGACGCTGGACGACGCCCAGCAGTCCGCGCTGCTCCAGGCCGTCCTCGAGGCCCCCGGCCTGCGTGCGCTCGGCACCACCCGCGACCGCATCGGCCGCGAGGTGATCGGCCTGGGCGGCATCCCGTCCTCGCCGTCGAACGCGGATGTCACGCTTCTGATCTCGGCCGACACCGGCCGTATCGTCGGTTTCGAGTCGGCCCTGGTCGAGGCGAACACCGATCTCGACCTTCCCCCCGGGTCCCTGACCGAGTACGCCCTGTGGGACGTACGCGACCGAGAGGATGCTCCCCGATGAGCGGTACCGCCGACCTGCACCCCGACATCGCCGCGGCGTTGGACGAGATCCCCGGGGGCGTGGTCATCGACTCCCATCACGCCCACTGGCCCGAGCTCGGGATGAGCATCGACGTGCCCGACGAGAACGAGCGCGCCGTCGGCAGCTGCGCCACCGGCAACGTCTGCGCCTACAGCGGCTCGGGACTGTCGGGAACGCGCGTGTCGTGGTCGACGTGCGGCACCTACGCGCCCGGCATCACGGTGCGATCGATCGCGAACGCCCGCTCGGCGGGGTACGCGCAGGCGCGATCGTCGTCGGGCTCGGTGCTGGCCACGGCCATTGCGGGGTCGTCGGCGAACGTGTCGGGGTCCGTCGCCGACGTGCGCTGCGTCCCGTAAGTCGCGAGCCGAGGACCGCCCTCAGCGCCACGGCCGCGCGGAACGCGCGCGCCAGTAGTCGACCGGATCCACCGCGAGCCCCGCGAGCACGGCCGCATCGATCGGGTGTGCCGCGGCGGCGGCGCCGGCGCGCAGGTGCTCCCGCGTCGTCGCCCCCACCAGCACCAGGTCGGCGAACGGCTGGGCGCGTGCGACGCCGATCGCGAAGGCGTCGGGAGAGACCCCGGATGCCACGCGCTCGAGGTCGCCACTGGTCACAGCCGTCGCCAGTTCGCCGTTGGCCAGCACCTCTTTCAGCACGACCGTCCAACCGGCGTCGTGCGCCGCGGCAAGGGCGTCCGAAACGGTCGACTCGCGCAGGTTCCACGTCGCCTGGACCGCGCGGAACGGGGTGTCGTCGAGGGCCAGGGCCGTCCGCAGCACCTCGCCCTGATGGGGACCGCTCGTCGACAGCCCCACCGTCACCCCGCTCTCGCGCAGGGCCCGCAGGCGCGCCATCACGGCGGCGTCCGCGAGCACGGGACTGTCGGGCGTGACGGAGTGCACGAGGTACAGGTCGGGGGCCGAACCGAGGGCGTCGAGCGTCTCGGGCCACTGCCTGTCGAACATCGCGGCCGAGTGCTCTTTGCGCTCGTGGACGTCGGCATCCATCCGCCACCCGCCGACGTACGCGTAGCCCCACTTCGACCCGATGGTCAGGTCGCCACGGCGTTCGGGATGAGCCGCGAGCCACGCCCCGAGGAACTGCTCGGCGTACCCGTAGGACCGCGCCGCATCGATGTAGCGGATGCCGAGACCCCACGCCTCGTCGAGCAGCTCGTGCGCCCGCGTGCGCATCGCGTCGATCGACCGCTCGGCGGGGTCGCCCAGGTCGGCGTCGCGCGCGGTCGTGATGTAGGCGGGACGGCCGACGGCGGCGAGGCCGAGACCGAGGCGGGCGGCGTTCATGCTCCGACGCTAGCGGGCCGCGGCGACCCGGCGGCGGGAACACGACGGAAGGTGCGGCGGTTGCATCCCGCGTCGGCCGCGGGTGCGCGCCGGCGTCTCAGCCCGGAGCGAAGCCGATATGTCCTACCCCGACACCCCCGCCGACGACCGGCAGCCGATCTGCCCCGCGTGCGGCATCACGATGCACCCCCTGCTCGACGAGGGCGAGGCGGTCGACGAGTGCCGAGACTGCGGCTTCCAGCTCGAATGGTCGGCGCCGCGACGCGCGCGCCGCGAGGACGACGACGACGATCGACCGCACTCGCGCTGGGACGACGAGGACTGAGCCTCACCGGCTGCGATTACGGCGCACCTCGATCGCGCTGAGCACGAGGGCGGCACCCGAGAACACGACCGACACGGCGAGCGCGACGGTCAGCGCGGCGCTGAAGGCACCCGGATCAGCCGCCGGCGACCCCGGACCCGCGGCGCGCGGGACGCCGGTCAGCACGAGCACGAAAGCGGTGCCGAGCACCGTCTGTCCGATCGACGACCCCACCCGCTGGGCGGTCTGCACGACGCCGCCGGCGACACCGCCGCGGACCGGATCCACCTCGGCCAGCGTCAGCGTCTGGTTGGGCGTGACGATCGAACCGCCCGCGATGCCGAGCACCAGCAGCGGCAGGCACAGTCGCAGGATGACCGCGGCGGGATCGGTCTCGTCGGGTGCCGCGTGCACGACGACGCCGAGCAGCACGGTCACGAGCGTGAACACCCCGACCGCGACCAGCAGCAGGGGGCGCCCCACGCGCGAGATGAACCGACCCGCGAGCGGCGCGCCGAAGACGGTCCCGACCGCGTACGCCGTGACGCCGAGGGCGGACTGCAGGGCCGAGAAGCCGAGGCCGTCCTGGTAGTACAGCGCCAGGACGAGCGGGATGCCGGTGTTGCTGCAGAAGAACACGACGGCGAACACGACGCCGGTCACGAACGACCGCACGCGGAACAGGCGCAGATCGAGCAGCGGCGCGGCATCCGCCCTCGTCAACCGAGCCTCGTGACGGATGAAGCCGGCCAGCACGATCGCCGCGGGCACGAGCAGCAGCAGGGCCGGCGCGCCGCCCGCCTGGCCGCTCTCGACGATCGGGAACAGGATGCCGAACAACCCCGCCCCCAGCAGGGCCGCCCCGAGCAGGTCGAGCCGCCCCGCCGCCGCCGCGGCCGGCGCATCGGGGGGCACCCAGCGCCGCGCCAGCAGGACCGCCGCGATACCGATCGGCACGTTGATGAAGAACACCAGACGCCACCCGACGTCCTCGCCGCCCGCCGCGATCAGCAGCCCCGCGACCACCGGGCCGAGAGCGGTGCCCGCTCCCACGGTCAGACCGAGACGGCCGAACGCGCGCCCCCGCTCTCCTGCCGGGAAGACGCTCTGGATGAACCCCGACACCTGCGGACCGATCATGCCGCCGAACAGTCCCTGGACGACCCGCGCGGCGATGAGCACCTCGGGGGTCGGGGCGAGACCCACCGCGGCGCTCGCGAGGACGAATCCCAGCACGGCGATCGTGAAG
>NZ_QAJB01000367.1:1951-5957 GCF_003061325.1 Microbacterium sp. HMWF026 | reverse complement strand
GGGGAGGAACGCGCAGAGGTGCCCCGCGTCGGCCTCGCACGACCCGTCGAAGCCGACACCGCCGCAGGGCCCGTACTCCATGCTCTTCGGGCAGGTGTCGATGAGGGGCAGCTCGCTCATGCCCGGCAGTGTACGAATGCGGTGTTTCGTCGAATGTTCATGACGGCAACATCGCCGAAATGCGCGGTGCCTAGGCTCGCCTCCACCCGCAGCACCCCGGAGGTCGCCATGATCACGGCCGGCACCACGTTCGGTTCCGACGTCGACGACGTCGACGCGCTCGTCGACGATCCCCTCGCCCTGCTCTCGCGGTGGCTGCCCCCGCACGACGGCGAGCTGCGACCCCTCGCGGCGTTGTCGACGTTCGGCCGGGACGGCCTGCCGTCGCTGCGGCACGTGCTCGTGAGCGACCGGGATGCCACGGGCCTGTACTTCCACACCGATTTCGCGAGCGCGAAGGTCGCCGAGATCACGGCGAACCCGGTCGCGGCGATGGCGGTGGCGTGGCCCGAGGTGGGTCGCCAGCTGGTCGTGCGCGGGATCGTCGAGCGGGTCGCCCCGGCCGACGCCGCCGTCGCCTACCGGCAGCGCTCGCGATACCTGCAGCTGCTCGCGTGGGTGAACACGAACGACAACGCCGAGCTCCCCGTCGAGGCGCGACGGCACCTGTGGGCCGAGTTCGACGCCGCCCACCCCGAGCTCGATCCGCCCGAGCGGTGGGCGGGGTTCCGTCTGCGGCCGGTGACGGTGACGTTCTGGCGAGGCGACGCGGCGGGACAGAGCACGCGCCAGCACTACACGCTGACCGACGGTCGTTGGTCGGGCCGGATCCTGGCGGGCTGAGGCATGGACATCACCACCGTCACCTCGTTCCGCCCCGCCCGCTCTCGCGCCGACCTCGCCCTCGCTCCGGGCGAGGTGGTGATCGCCGGCGGCACGTGGCTCATGAGCGAGCCGCAGCCCCGCACCACGGGTTTCGTCGACCTGACCACCCTCGAGTGGCCCGACCTCGAGCTCACCGACGAGGGTCTGCGCATCGGCGCGACCTGCACGATCGCGCGGCTGCTCGACTGGGCCCAGCGCGAGGCGCCGTCCGCCTGGACCTCGCTCGCGCTGGCGCGTCCCGCCGCGGACGCCCTGCTGGCATCCTTCAAGATCTGGAACACCGCCACGGTCGGCGGCAACGTCTGCCAGGCGTTCGCCGCGGGTGCGATGATCGCGCTGCTCGCGACACTGGACGCCACCGCCGTGATCTGGACGCCGGACGGCAACGAGCGCCGCGTCGCCGTCGCCGACCTCGTGATCGACGACGCCGCGACCTCCCTCGCGCCCGGAGAGGTCGTCCGCGCCCTGGACGTGCCCGCGCACGCGCTGCGCGCACGGGTCGGCCTGCAGAAGATCGCGCTCGCCGAGCTGGGGCGTTCGGGGGCGGTGGTGACGGCACGGGTCGATCCCGACGGATCCGCGGTGTTCGTGCTCACCGCCGCGGTGCGTCGCCCGCGGGTGCTGCGCTTCGCGCGTGTTCCGGGTGCCGGAGAGCTGCGGGAGGCCATCGCCTCCGCGAGCGACTTCTACACCGACCCGCTGGGCAGCGCCGACTGGCGCCGCGGCGTGAGCGTCGTGCTCGCCGAGCGCCTGCGGGCGGGGTTCGTCCGTGAGTCCGAGCGGGGTGCCGCGTGAGCGCCGGGATCTTCGTGCCGCGCTCCGGAGATTCGCACCCGTCGGCGTCGTCGCGGCGGAAGTGCGGCGGGGACGCGGGCGCATCCTCCGGAGCGCGGCACCGAACCGGCATCCACTCCCGCACCGCAGCGCGGCACCGGCACGGCATCCACTCCCGCACCGCAGCGCGCGCACCGCGCCGGTCCGCGACGAACGGGGAGGCGACGGCGTGAGGTTCCATGTCAACGGCTCCCCCGTCGAGACGGAGCCGCTCCCCGGCCAGTGCGCCCGCACGCTGCTGCGCCAGACCGGTCACGTCGAGGTGAAGAAGGGCTGCGACGCGGGTGACTGCGGCGCGTGCTCGGTGCTGCTCGACGGCACGCCGACGCACTCGTGCATCGTCCCGGCGATGCGCCTCGAGGGGCGGTCGATCACGACGGCCGCGGGACTCGCCCCGGGCGACGAGCTGCATCCGGTGCAGCAGGCCCTCGCCACCGGCTTCGGCTTCCAGTGCGGGTTCTGCACCCCGGGCATGAGCGTGACGGCGTCCACCCTGACCGCCGACGACGTCGACGACCTCGACCGCCGCATGAAGGGGAACCTCTGCCGCTGCACCGGCTACCGCCCGATCCGCGAGGCGATCCGGGCGTCGGTCCTCGGCCCGGTGCGCGAGACGGGTTCCGGATGCCGCGACCAGGCCGCCGCGTCCGACGGCTGCGCGGGCGCGTGCGGCGACGCCCCGGCATCCCCGTCGATCGAGACCGTCGGCACCTCGGTGGTACCCGAAGCCGCGCGCCGCATCGTGCAGGGTCGGGAACCGTTCACCCTCGACGAGCCGGTGCCCGGCGGGCCTCCCCTCGTGCTGCGGGTGGTCGTCTCACCGCACGCGCACGCCCGCATCCGGGCGATCGACACCGCGGCGGCCCTGGCCGTACCGGGCGTGGTCGCCGTGTTCACCCACGAGGACGTCCCCGAGGTGCGGTACTCGACCGGTCGACACGAGCACCGCACCGACGATCCCGACGACACGCGCATGCTCGACGACGTCGTGCGTCACATCGGTCAGCGCGTCGCCGCCGTGGTGGCGGAGTCGGCCGAGGCCGCCGACGCCGGGTGCCGCGCCGTGCGGGTCGACTACGAGGTGCTGCCCGCGGTGTTCGACCCCGAAGAGGCCCGCGGGCCCGGCGCTCCGCTCCTGCACCCCGATCGCACCCCCGAAGAACGGGTGATGGATGCCACCCGCAACGTCGTGGCCGGTTTCCACACGGGGCACGGGGGCGACATCGACGAGGCACTGGCGGCCAGTCACGTCACCGTGTCGGGCGAGTGGCGTTCGTCCCGTGTGACGCACGCGGCACTCGAGACCCACGCGGCGGTCGGCTGGCTCGACGACGACGGACGGCTCGTCATCCGCTCCTCGACGCAGGTGCCCTTCCTCACGCGCGACGAGATCGCGCACGTCTTCGGCCTCGAGCGCGATCGCGTGCGCGTGTTCGCCGCACGGGTCGGCGGTGGCTTCGGCGGCAAGCAGGAGCTGTTCACCGAAGACCTCACCGCCCTCGCGGTGCTGAAGCTGGGGCGACCCGTCGCGTACGAGTTCTCGCGCACCGATCAATTCGTCCGCGCCTCGCTCCGGCATCCCATGCGCGTCCGCGCGACCCTGGGGGCGGATGCCGACGGTCGACTGACCGCGATGAAGCTCGACGTGCTGAGCGACACCGGCGCCTACGGCAACCATGCCATCGGCGTCCTGTTCCACTCGTGCGCCGAGTCGACGACGCTGTATCGCGTCCCGACGAAGTGGATCGACGCCGAGGCGGTGTACACGAACAATCCGCCGTCGGGGGCGTTCCGCGGATACGGGCTCGGGCAGGTGGTGTTCGCGGTGGAGTCGGCGATGGACGCGCTCGCGCAGGAGCTCGATGTCGATCCCTTCGACCTGCGCCGCCTGAACGCGGTGCGCGAGGGCGACCCCCTGCACCCCGACGACGACGAGAAATACGAAGAAGACCTGATCTGGGGCAGCTACGGCCTCGATCAGTGCCTCGACCTGGCGCAGGACGCCCTGCGCCGCGGCAACGGGGTCGATGCCCCCTCGGGCTGGCTGGTCGGCGAGGGCATGGCGACCGCGATGATCGCGACGATGGCTCCCCGCGGGCACATCGCCCACACCACCGCCACCCTGCGCTCGGACGGCACCTTCTTGCTGCGGGTGGGGACGGCCGAGTTCGGCAACGGTACGTCGACGGTGCACCGCCAGATCGCGGCGACGGTGCTGGATGCCGCTCCCGATCGCCTCGAGCTGTGGGCCGCCGACACCGACGCGGTCCGCCACGATACGGGTGCC
>NZ_QAJB01000367.1:0-1937 GCF_003061325.1 Microbacterium sp. HMWF026 | reverse complement strand
GCAAGGCGCTCCACGCCGCGTGCGTCGCGCTGCGGCGACGCATGACCGAGATCGCCGCCGACCTCGCGGGAGGGGATGTCACGACCGCCGAGATGTCGGCATCCGGTGTCACCGTCGGCGACGAGGTCGTCACGTGGGACCGCATCGTGGCGGCGGCGCCCGCCTCGCTGCTCGACGAGAACGGCCTGACGGCCGACGGAGCGGAGTTCGGCGACCTGCGATCGCTCGCGTTCAATGTCCACGCGGTGCGGGTGGCGGTGGATGCCGAGACGGGAACAGTGCGGGTGCTGCAGTCGGTGCAGAGCGCGGACGCGGGCGTGGTGATCAATCCCGCGCAGTGTCGCGGCCAGATCGAGGGCGGTGCCGCGCAGGCCCTCGGCGGCGCGCTGTACGAAGAGGTGCTGCTCGAGGACGGCGTGGTGAAGAACCCGGTGTTCCGCACCTACCGGGTGCCGCAGTTCGCCGACGTTCCCGACACCGAGGTCCTCTTCGCCCGGACCGACGACACCCTGGGACCGTTCGGAGCCAAGTCGATGAGCGAATCGCCGTACAACCCCGTGGGCGCGGCGATCGGCAACGCGGTGTCGCGCGCCCTGGGGCGGCGCGGCTACGAGCTGCCGTTCTCGCGCGACCGGGTGTGGCGGCTGGCTCAGGACTGACGCCCGAGACGACGGGCGCGCGGGGCCCCGTTGTTCACTCGACCCCTTCGACCCGGCGGCGCAGCTCGCGACGGGCGTGCGCGAGGGCGCGCGCCGAGGGGAAGCCCGAGCGTGCGACCGCGTCGGCCGTGCGGTACCCCGCGGCGAGCAACCCCTCTGCGACTTCCCACCGGCGGGCGCGCACCGCGTCTCGAGGCGTCCGGCCATGACGGGCGAACACCCGGGTCAGATACTGGCGCGAGATTCCGAGCAGCGCAGCGAGCTCTTCGACCGAGAAGTCGGGGCGCACTGATTGCTCGTGGATGATCGTCATCGCGGCGGCGTAGGTGGCCCCCGAACCGCCGGTCTCGTCGCCACCGCGGCGTCGACTCGCGATCAAAGCGATGCACAGCTTCTCGATCGCGTCGCGCAGCGGATCGCTCGCGGCGGGGGTGACCCTGGTCTCGGTGTTGAAGATGGCGTTCACGGTCGAGGCGAGGGCCTTCCAGACGGGTCCGTCGTCCGTTCCCGGCAGAGTCGAGGGCCCCTCGACCGGCAGATGCGCCGATTCGACCTCGATCCGACCGGACGGTGCCCGGCAGACCGCGCCGCCGAGAGCATCCGCCGGGAACATCACCGCTCCTCCCTCTTCGCAGACGATGCTGATCTCGCCGCTCGACCACGACCACTCCGTCTGTCCCTCGGCCTGCAGGACGAGAGTGCTCGGCAGGGTCCCCGCGTCAGCCGCGGCCGGGCGGATCGACATCGGTGTGTGCCACACGCGCCGCACCGTCATCTCGGCCAGGGTGATCTCGTCGACGAAGACGACGGGCGTAGCTGGGGTGAGTGCGCGGGCATCGAGCGCACGGTCGGCGAACCACCGGGAGGCGTCGTCTCCTTCCAGCCGCAGCATGCGTGGTGATCCCCCTTCGTCGCCGCCTCGCGCGTCACGTCATACCGTCAGGAACGCGCTCGTCCGATCCTGGAGGCTCGGTCTCGGTAGCCGTGCCGCGCGTGCCGCACGCGCGTCGGGATGATGCGCCGTGGCCGTGCATCGCCCTCCTCTCACACCGGCCCGCGCCGGCGGCCGGAACCCGTGAAGCCCAGGGCGTCCGCGCCGCCGGGGTGACCGCAGCCTCTTCACCCGATCTCTCAGAAGGCGAACACGACGTCATCACCCTGTGTCGGGAGGCGAAGGCACACGGGCCGTGAGAGGGGGCGGCGATCCGGGCGAACCGGTCGCGACGACCGGCCCCGGGTCGGGTTTCTCCCGGGCGGAGCCCCGCCCCTCTCGACCCC
>NZ_QAJB01000003.1:0-4675 GCF_003061325.1 Microbacterium sp. HMWF026 | reverse complement strand
GCCCGGAGCGGTCGCTCCGGCGCACGCCGACAGGCCGACGGTGGCTCCGACCGCGAGCGCGAGCAGGCCCGCGCGGCGCAGGGGGGAGGTTCTCATGGTGTTCCTCTTTCTTCGGGTGGGGGGCTTCGTCACGGCGAGAGCCCGGTGGCGATGCGCTCCGTGTTGACGCGCATCATGGTCAGGTAGTCGGGGGCGCCGCCGGCGGCGTCGGTGAGCGACTCGGTGAACAGCTCGGTCACCGCGACGTCGCGATCGGCCTCGTCGGCGAGGGCGCGCACGAGGCGGTCGGGCGAGGAGCTCTCGGCGAAGATCGTCGGTACCCCCGCTTCGTCGATCGCCGACACGAGGTCGGCGAGGTCGCTCGTGCTGGGGGCGGCGAGCGTCGTTCCGCCGGGGATGACCGCGCCGATGAGGCGGAAGCCGAAGCGCTCGGCGAGGTAGCCGAACACGTGGTGATTGGTGACGAGGGCGCGTCGTTCGGCGGGGATCGCCGCGAAGGCGGCGGTCATCTCGGCATCCAGATCCTGCAGCTGGGCGCGGTACTGGGCCGCCCGAGAGGTCACGGCGGAGGCATCGACCCCGTCGAGGCCCCGGATCACCGGCTCGAGCGCGTCGACGACGCGGATCATCTGCGCGGGGTCGGTCCAGAAGTGCGGGTCGTCGGCACCGCCCGCGTCGGCCGACGCGTACGGGAGCACCTCGACGACGTCTCCGGCGACGAATATCGCGACCCCGTCCGCCGCGGCGGCGTCGAGGTGCTGCTGCAGTCCTTCTTCGAGGCCCAGTCCGTTGGCGACGAGCAGGTCGGCCGAGCGCACGCGGGCTGCTTCGGCGGCCGAGATCTCGAACGAGTGGGGGTCGGCTCCGGGACGCATCAGCGTCAACACCTCGACGTCGTCCGCGACGAGGTGCGACACGACGTCGCCGAGGATGTTGGTCGACACCGCGATCAGGGGACGATCGGATGCCGCGTTCCCGGCGCAGCCGGTGAGGGTCAGCAGGGCCGCGGCGACCGCGGCGGCGAGCAGGCGGCGCACGTCAGCGTCCCGTCTCGGCGACGAAGAGCGGCGCGGCGGCAGGGGTGAACTCCCGCGCCACGCGTGCCCCGTCGGCGAAGTCGAGCTCCCACAGGCGCTGCTCGGTAGGACCGTTCAGGTACGCGCGCTGCTGGTCGGCGATGAGCGAGACGGGGTGCGCGGCGGCGAGGCTCTCGCCCACGAGCGGGGCGGACGAGGCGCGCAGGGCCCCGGTGCGCCCGTCGAGGACGAGCACCCGGCCGTCGGCCGTGAGCGCGAGCAGGTGGTGGTCCTTGTCGTCGACGGCGGTGGCCTGCACGACCGGCTCGGGCGTCGGCACGAGCGTCCACGCGCGCTCGCGGGTGTCGAGCATCCAGATCCCGGCGTCCCCGGCGACCGCGGCGACGGTCGGTCGACCCTCGCGGTTGGCGAAGGCCGTCGCGCGCGGGGCCGTCGTGTCCGCGGGGTAGGGAATGCGCTCGACGACGGGAGTCTCGGCGTCGATCGTGACGAGCAGGGCGCCGTCGCGGCATCCGATCACCGCTCCGACGCGGGTCGTGATCGTGCCGGCGGGATCTTCGCACGCGGTGGTCTCGCCGAGGGGCTCGCCGTCGGCGGTGTGGAGGGTGACCTCACCCCCGGCGGCGACCGCGGCGAACGAGCCCGCGGGAACGACCAGGCCCGGCCCGGCCGGACGCTCGAGGCGGAACCGCTCGACGACCTCCCCCCGCGACAGCGCCTCGGTGTCCAGCAGCACCGCCTCGCCGGAGGCGGGGAAGAACAGCCCCGTGCCGCCGGTCGTGGACGAGTTCGAGGTCGCGACGGTCGCGACGCCGCCGCCCTCGACCTCGCCGAGGATGCGCGCCTCGGCGCGGTAGTAGTGGAAGTGGTCGACGTGGTCCCACGTCCACACCCCGCTGTCGACGATCGAGACGCCCGCGTCGTCGGCGGCGAACAGGTAGCGGCCGTCGGAGTGCATCGCCTCGGGCGGGGGGACGGCGCCGAGGTCGGACGTGGTCTCGTCGAGCAGGTCGAGGTGCGACACCCGGCCGTCCGCGGCGATCGAGGTCAGGCCCAGCGCGGGCTCGGCGAGCTCGGCGGCACCGGCGATCTCGCCGTGGGTGTCGGCGGTCGGGGCGGCTGCCGGCGGTGCAGCAGGGGCGGCGCAACCGGCGAGGGCGAGGACGAGCAGCCCGCCGAGAGGGGCGAGCCGTCGGGTCACGAGGTGGGGCATGGGGGGCTTTCCGGGTCAGGCGGGAAGGAGAAGAGGGGATGCCGTGCGCCGGTGCGCAGCGGTGACGGCGGCGCGAAGCCCCCACGACACCCCCGCGGCGGCGATCGCGGCGGCGGCGATGGTCGCGCCGGCGGCGGTGGCGGCGTGCCACGAGACGAGCAGTCCGACGACGACCGCGGCCGCGCCGATCACCGCGGCGAGCACCATGGTCGATGCGATGCGCGCGGTCCACTGCCGCGCGGCGACGGCCGGGGCGACGAGCAGCCCGACCACCAGCAGCGAGCCGACCGCCTGATACGAGGCGACGACGGCGAGCGTGACGAGCCCGACGAGCACGGCCTGCGCGACGCGCGGGGCCAGACCCAGCACGCGGGCGACGCGCTCGTCGATCGCGAGGGCGACGAGCGGGCGGTGGGCGAGGATCGCCGCCCCGACGCCGATCACGGCGGCCAGGGCCAGGACGACGAGATCGCCGGGCGCGATGGCGAGGATGTCGCCGAACAGGATGGCCGTGGCATCCGTGGCGAAGCTCCCGGCGTGCGAGATGACGATCACCCCGAGCGCGAGCATGCCGACGAACAGCAGCCCGATGCTCGTGTCGTACGACAGCTTGGCGCGGCGCTGCAGGGCGCCGATGCCCAGGCTCATCGCGATGGCGCTCACGGCGGCGCCGACCAGCACCGGGACGCCGAGCACCGTCGCCAGAGCGACGCCGGGCAGCATGCCGTGCGCGAGCGCCTCGCCGAGAAAGGCCATGCCCCGCACGATCACCCACGTCCCGGCGACGGCGCACAGCACCGACACCAGCACGCCACCGAGCAGGGCGCGCTGGACGAACTCGAGCGAGAAGGGGTCGAAGAGCCAGGACACGAGGACCGACCGTAGCGTTAAGTGATAACGATTCTCAAACTCGTATGATGGATGCCATGACCCTCCCCTCCGCCCTCACGGCGACCGGCCTGCGCGTCGCCTTCGACGGCGTCGAGGCCCTCTCCGGTGTCGACCTGACCATCCCCGCGGGGCGGATCACCGCGATCGTCGGACCGAACGGAGCGGGCAAGTCGACGCTGCTCGAGGTGCTCGCCGGCGCCCGCACGCCCTCGGCCGGTCGGGTCGAGACGGGGGCGCGGTCGCGCGCCTTCGTTCCGCAACGCGCGGCCGTCTCGGAGCACCTGCCCGTCACCGTGCGCGAGATCGTGTCGGTCGGCGCGTGGGGCCGCGTCGGCGCGGTCCGGCGCCTTCGCCCGGCGCTCCGCGACGACATCGACCTGGCCATGCGGCAGCTCGACATCACCGCGCTCGCGCGGACGCCGTTCGGCTCACTGTCGGGGGGACAGCGTCAGCGGGCCCTCCTCGCGCAGGGATTGGCGCGCCGTGCCGACGTCCTGCTGCTGGACGAGCCGACGACAGGACTGGACGCCGCCAGCGCGGAGCTGAACCGGCGCGCGATCGCCGCCGAGATCGCACGCGGGGCGACCGTGGTGTGCGTCAGCCACGATGACCGACTCATCGCCCAGGCCGATCAGGTGATCGCCCTCGCGGACGGGCGGGTCAGACGCGCGAGCGCACCCGCTCGGTGATTCGCGTCAGCAGGGCGGCTGCGGCGGCGACACCATCGGCGGACTCGTCGCGGATGGCCGCGTCCACGTCCCGGGGAAAACGCCGGAGGGCGACCCACGGCTCGGCGTCGAGGTCGACCTCGAGGTGGATGTGATTGACCCGGCGGTCCTCGGCATCCAGTTCACGTCGGAGCAGGCCGCGCCCGATCAGACGGTCGACCAGGGTCGTCACGCCCGCCGCGGTCACTCCGAGGTGTCCGCGCAGATTGGAGGGACGGATGCCGGGCTCCTCGGCGATGCGCGCCAGGGCAGCCGCCTCGAGCTCGCTGACGCCGAGGTCGCGGCGCGCCTGAGCCAGCACGGCCTCTCGCATCACGACGTAGTCATCGAGGGCGGACAACAGGGCAGAAGGAAGCGACAACGGCATCCACCTCCTCGGTGCGGTCCGGCCGACCGCTGTTCTCACCATAGTCAGAAAACTGAATATTTCACGAAAATAATTAACTTTGTGAAATACGTGATAGATTACAAATCGACCGCGCCCCGCTACTCGACGAAGGAGATCATCATGGCAACGCTGTTCTACGGTTCCGACACGGCCCCCATCTCGCTTCCCGATCGCCTGATGGGTTACATCAAGGTGATCGCGTCGACGAAGCTGCGACGAGGCGAGTCGTTCACTCTCACCTGGACGGGCGTCGAGGGCGAAACGGGCCGATCGACGATCTGGCTGCAGCCGTCGATCCCGCTGCGTTTCGTATTCGAGTCCCCCGAGCCCGAGCAGCTCGTGGGCGACTACCTGCGCACCCTGGCCGACCAGGCCAACGCCGCCTCGGGCCTCGTCGTCGACACCCGCACGTGGGAAG